>JBBRYZ010000034.1:0-31823 GCA_038237165.1 Bacteroidales bacterium
GACATCGATAATTCCACCACGCAGTGCAAACTGTCCGGGTTCCACTACATAATCGGTTCGTAAAAAACCATACTCGTCAAGCAGGTCATAGATAAAATCGAGATCTACGGTTTCGCCACGTTTTAGCTTAAGTGTTGATTTCTCGAGGTATTTACGGTTTACAACTTTTTCGGTGAGCGCTTCCGGATAAGTAACAATAATAGTTTCTTTTCCGCGGGTACTGATACGCTTCAGAACCTCGGTACGCATCAGCACATTGGAGTTGTCGGTTTTTTCGGGCTCATACGGACGCTTGTAGGAAGTAGGATAAAACAACACATGGCGCTTGTGAAAATTCTCATCGCTATCGCCCAGCAGGTTTTCGAGATCGTTGCAAAAATAAACCGCACTCTCCTTATCGCTCAGCACAACCAGGTGAACAGCCGGCACAGCCTGATGAACGGCAGCGGCCGTTACCGAAGACGATGATCCTACAAGACCATTCAACCTTATCCGTTGCTTCCCGCCGCTTTTAAGTAAGGCAAATACCTCTTTTATACGGGCATCACCGGCAAATGCAGCTACCAGCTGCGTAGCGGAAAACACTTTGCTTGCATTCTCAGTTGCCGGTATCAATGCCGGCGTTAGGTTTGTGCTCATTTATATTTATAAATGCTTAAAGCCGGTAACAGGAATTACCGGCGATACTAATTGGGTACAAAGGTAGTAAAGATATAATTGAAAAATTCGGGGTGATCCGATCCTAATCTCCACTCGTTTTCCTTTTTTTTGAACTTTAAATAAGAACATTTTTATTCGTGTTTCTATAAACAAAAAAAACATACTTTTGCATCGAATTTAACCCCTAAACTTAAGCATATGAAAAGATTACTTGCCGCCAGCATCATGATTGCTGTTCTATTCTCAATTATTTCGTGCAACAAAAAAGAAACAGGAGGATACACTATCAACGGAACTGTTGCCGGAGCCGACAGTGGCTGGGTTCTGCTGAAACAACGTGAAGAGGGAAAAATGAAGACAGCGGATTCAGTACAGATTAAGGAAGGTAAATTCGCTTTCACCGGAAAGATTGATCTTCCTGAAGTGTTTTATCTGAAACTTAAAAATGTTGACGGAGCTTTTCCTTTCTTTATTGAAAATGCTGCCATTACTATGAAAGTATATGCTGATAGTATTGACAAATCAACAGTAACTGGTTCGGCGTCGCAAGATGCTTACTTAGGCTATCAGAAGGACTCAAAAAAGTTTAATGACAAAATGGAATCCCTTTACGGCGACTATATGAAAGCAAAAGAAGCCAAGGATACTGTTTTAGCCAAAAAAGTAGAAAACACATACGATTCAGTTCAGAAAGCTCAATCTGTTTTTACAAAGGATTACATTTTGAAAAACGGTAAAAGCACTGTGGCTGCCTACCTGGCCATCAGTAATGCTTATGCTTACACTCTCGAAGATCTGAAAGCCATCAACAAAGCCATGGATCCTTCCATAGCTGCTTCACCATATGTAAAAAAACTTGCCGAACGCGAAACCATTCTTGGAACAATACAGGTTGGTCAGCCTGCTCCTGAATTTACAATGAACGATACAACAGGTAAACCAATCAGCCTCAGCAGCTTTAAAGGCAAAGTTGTTCTGGTCGATTTCTGGGCATCTTGGTGCGGACCCTGCAGGGCCGAAAATCCAAATGTAGTCGCCGCTTTTAAGAAGTTTGGCAGCAAAGGATTTACTGTTTTCGGCGTATCGCTTGATACCGATAAAAGTAAATGGGAAGCAGCAATTGCAAAAGACGGACTTGCCTGGTCACATGTAAGCGACCTGGTAGGATGGGACAATGCAGCTGCAAAACAATACGGCGTAATGTCGATTCCAGCCAACTTCCTGCTTGATAAAGAAGGTAAAATTATTGGCAGCAGCCTTCGCGGCGATGATTTGGTTAAAAAACTTGAAGAAGTATTGGGCAAATAATTGTCTGATCTTATAAATCTAAAAGCCCGGAATCAGTATTGATTCCGGGCTTTTTTGTTTTCAATATAAATCCAGACAGAGCATTTCCTACTCTTTTATTCTTTCATTGAAATTTCTCTTTTTACTGAGGGGGAAAAACCTTGTAACACATGGACAAATATCCTTTAAAAAACGTTTTGGTTAAAACGGCATTTCGAAGTTTTCTGTTATACCTCAGAATTGGTCTTTTACTTTTCTACCGACCGTAAATATTCAAGCACAGTCCTTGCCTGTTCCTGATTAAGCATAGGCGGGGTCATGATGATATTATTGTATTTTTTTATCAGTTCTTTAATTGTGGTATTTTCCTTTTGCATTTGCACAGTATTTACCAGCAAATTCATAATAAATTCAGGTGTTCGCACTTTTGCCACATTCCTGAGGGGCGGGCCAATTTTGGCTTGATCCAGATCATGACAAATAATGCATTTAGTGTTGAAAACAGCTTTACCCTTATCCGACATATTTTTATCCAGGGGGCCAATTTCCACACCTTTAACAGGACCAATGCCAAGATCTTTATTCTGAGGGTCATTGGGGCTGAAACCAGCACCAATGATGAGAAATGAAAAAATCAACAACATCGAAAACGCAACTATAGAATACTTTTTCATGATAAACATTTTTTAAGGTTAATTAAAAATTTAGCCATGCCATTAAGTACAGGGTATTATTGTTGGCAGCATTCCTTCCTAAAGCATCATAGTTATTTGAACTCCCATCAAATTTATTGTACGCTACATATTGAAGAATAAATTTCGTATTATACCATGGAAGGTATTCGAGTTGAAAAAGTAAGCCGCTACTGTTCGGCTTGTTGTTATAACTGCCAATAGCGTCATCTTCAGAACCGGAAGTGTTAAAATAACCAACCGTTGTACCCAGACCTTTTTTAAAATACAAACTGCCGTCAATTTTGAATGAGTTGAAATTTAGATTGGTATGTTGGCTGCTGGACTCTTCACGGCGTTCTTTCTCGTTTATTAATGATGAATGTAAGTTGAGCTGGCCAAAAGGCAAGACTTGTTCAAGTTGCAGATCAAACCCCAGATCGGTAAAATTGTCCATGTTGCCGGAAATACCATTTAAATATTGTTTTGGTGCAATTCCAAAGGTGCCGAGTTCAAGATAAGTACTTGACCATTGATGTTGCAAAGCCAATCGCCAATAGGGAGCAACACCTTTAATTGCAAATATTGATGTTGAATCCGCCGGATTTGCCGCTCCTTGCTGAGCCGAACGGTAAAAAGTTAATTCGGCAAAAAGCATGTTGTTAAATAAAGTGTAAGCTCCTAAACCGGCTACCTGCATACCAAGGTTTTCGATTATGGCCGATTTAGTAGGGCTTAATGCTGCTGCTGAAGATGCCGAAGGAAACCGCCACGCCGGCGTAGTATTCCATACGTCCTGTACAGTAGGGTTGTTGTTTAAAGTCAATCCATAAAGCAAACTCTTTGACCCAATTGCTTTTTGATTGGCATAGCGTAAGTCAGCATTATCCATACCTATACTTTGTCCATCATAAGTCACCTGAATAAAAGTACCTATATGTGGCGTTATCTGTCCTGCATAAAACATGCTTAATTGTTGAGGAAACGCAACTGAATTGTTTTGCACACCTTCAACATCTTTTGAAATTTTGGTGAACGACGTTTGTAACATTACTGATAAGGGCAATACAGTAAGCAATCTCAGCCTCGTTACCTGTGTACTGTCGTTTGTGGCGTCGATAGATTGCATGGTTGCCAAAGTATATCCATTAAGTTTAAACAATCTGCCAAAGGGGGTCAGTTCAGGAAAAGAAACGTGACATGCAGTACAAGTCATTCCTGTTTGTCGCGCAAAACTGGGCAGGGCGCTTGCGCTTCCAACATCTAAAAGGCAAATAAGCAAGATAAAGAGAATGTTTAAGGAACCAGCCTTTATTGGCTTAATGGTTACTGAATCCAGTCGTTCTGAAAGGTTAAAGCTATTTAGGAGTAATTTTTTTTTCACGGCATCGGCTTTAAATAAATTACTGGTTTTTATGCTCTTAAAGATACGCATATTTGAGCAAATCTGGTAACACTACCAGTATTTATTTTTATAAAGATGGTGTAATCTATGAAAATATGTAGCCTCAGCTGCCACTTAGCATCAAAATATTTTTACTATTTTTGATTCTCAGCAACCTCAGGCCTTTATATTTCTATACTGTTTACAGCTTTACTTTTTAGCAAATTGCTAAAGAAGATTGTAACCGAATATGAACATTTGAAACACGGGATTCGGAACTAATTCATTAAAAGGATTGACGGACTATGGGATTTGGTCTATGCCTTTGATGAAATTGAAGCAATTAGAAACACAAAACCAATTATATTTTAAAAGACCGAAACCCATTAAGATTCCGGGCTTTTTGTTATTTTAAATATGATGTGAGGAAACTTGTTATTTTTTATCCTCTTAATAATAGTAACGTTTATCTCCTGTATAATAATGTACTATTTAATATTCGTTTCGAGTAGCAATTTTCTGCTTCCAGTTATACAGATTATCACATTCTATCTTTTTTGAATACTTTTGAAGTTCATTTAGCAGAAAATGGAAAAGTCAAACTCCTCTCTACCTTTATTCAAATTTGAAAATCTGGGTCGTATCCCGAATCTGGTACATTTTATTACCTCGCGCACAGGCGGCGTCAGTATTCCACCGTATAACAGCCTCAACCTTGGACTTCATACTGCCGACAATCCGGATCATGTGCTTCAAAACCGGGCACTATTAGCCGAAGAAACCGGAATTGCAAAGGATAAATTTCTTTATGCCAGCCAGGTGCATAGCGGGGATGTAAAAGTGGTAGATTCCGAAGCCATCGAAAGCGGAATCCTAAACCATAATCCAATGACAGATGCTACAATTACAGACCTGCCAGGCATTTGTCTAATGGTAATGGTGGCCGATTGTGTGCCTGTAATTTTATTCGATCCTTTAAAAAGAGTCAGTGCCGTGATCCATGCTGGCTGGCGGGGAACGGTAAAGCACATCACATCAAATACTGTTAAAGCAATGACTGATCGTTTCGGATGCGATCCGGCTGATATTATTGCAGGGATTGGCCCTTCTATCGGCCCGTGTTGTTACGAAGTAGGAGAAGATGTAAAGGAATTTGTAACGCTAAGCTTTGGAACTACCGAAGGTTACCTGGTTCAGAAAGATCCGTCAGCAAAACCCTATTTCGACCTTTGGTATGCCAACCACAAACAGCTTACCGACAGCGGCCTGAAAGCGGAAAATATTGAAACTTCGGAACTTTGCACGCGATGCCATTCTGACATTTTCTATTCTTCACGTGCAGATAAAGGGATAACCGGGAGATTTGCTGCAGGAATCTGCATAATAGTTTGAAGGGTTTGAAGAGTTGGTTCAGTGCTTCGCGTTCAAGGTTCAATACCTTGATTTTTTTGTATAACAGACAAATACCGGATTTGAAAATACAACAATTTGATTTCCGCTAAAACCATAAATCGTTAACCCCTGCTCTTAAATCAATACTTTGAATATTGATGAAAGGGCAACAAGGATTAACGATATCCGAATTATGAAGTAACTATTTTATGCTTTTTACCTGCTAGAATGGCAAATCGTCCTCAACCGGAGCGGCATTAAATGAAGGAGGAGCATCATTAGGAACCTGTGGCGAGGAAGTCTGTATTGGAGCCCCGGTAGTGGCCGCTCCTTGTTTTTCGACACGCCAGGCTCTGGCTTCGGTAAACCAGCGGGTGTTGTATTCGCGGCTTTCGAGATCAAAAAATACTTTTACCGTTTCGTTCAAGGTTAAACCTGCCTGATCAATTTTATCGCCCCACAGCGACAAACATACTTTCTTAGGATACTGTCCATCGGCAATTTCGATGATAAATTCCTGTTTGCGCCATTCGCCATTTTTGCCTTGTCCGGTTACCAGAGGCAACAACTGAGCTATTTTTCCAATGATTTCCATATCTTTATAATTGTGATTTTGATAGCGCGAAAATAGGATAAAAAAAGCGAATTGAAGATGATGTTTATAACTAAATTTGAAACCTTATAGGAGACTAAAACTCCTCTTGCCGATTATTCCGGGCTATTCAGAAGACCAGCATCAGATTATACCGAAAAGATTTGCCCATTCATATGAACTTCTATACTTTTAGCATTCAATTTTTCTACAAATTCAACTCATAAAAAAATCTATGAAACACCGCCTAACTATTTGGATGATTACCTTTTTAATGGTTTTATCATCAGCTGCTTTCAGCCAGGGGAAAAAAGCCGATTCAGCCTTTATTTTCACTGTCGTTAAACAACTCCCGGCAACTTCCATCAAAAATCAGTACCGCTCAGGTACCTGTTGGAGCTATTCAGCCATTTCATTTCTCGAATCGGAATTGCTGCGAACAAAAAAAGACACTTTCGATCTTTCCGAAATGTATTGTGTAAATAAATGCTATTCGGATAAAGCGGAAATGTATGTGCGTTACCACGGTAAACACAACTTTGGCGGAGGCGGCGAGGCACACGACGTTACCTATGTGCTGAAGAATTATGGAATGGTTCCTGAGGCATCATACACCGGCAATTTACCCGGCGAAGACAAACCTGTTCATGGTGAAATGGATGCTGTTCTGAGCGCTGATGTGGAAGCGGTTATCAAGAATCCAAACAATAAGCTTAGCGCTGTATGGCTTCAGGGTTTTAATGGTTTGCTTGATGCATACCTTGGGAAAACACCCGAAAAATTTATGTATAAAGGAAAAGAATACACTCCTCAGACTTTTGGCGTAATGACAGGCCTTAATCCCGATGACTATGTTGAACTTACCTCATATACCCATCATCCGTTTTATTCAAAATTCATAATCGAAATTGAGGATAACTGGCTAATGGAATCGGATTATAACCTGCCTATCGATGACCTGATGAGGGTTATGGATAATTCGATCAACAACGGATATACAATTGTGTGGGGCGCTGATGTAAGCGAAAAGGGATTTTCGTGGAGAAACGGAGTAGCTGTGGTTCCTGATAAAAATGCCCCTGAAATTGCCGGTCTCGAAAGAGCTAAATGGGAAAAAATGACGGATATGGAAAAGGAAAAAATGCTCTCTAAATTCGATAAGCCTATGCCCGAAAAGACAATTACCCAGAAAATGAGGCAAAATGAAATCGATAATTACCTTACTACGGATGATCATGGCATGCATATTACAGGTATAGCTAAGGATCAGAACGGGACGAAATATTATATGGTAAAGAATTCATGGGGCACCGACGGCAGTCCTTTTAAAGGATATTTTTATGCCTCCGAATCGTATGTGAAACTGAAAACTATGGATATCATGGTTAATAAAGCAGCATTGCCTAAGGATATCAGGACAAAACTGGGGCTTTAGGATTTTGTCCTTAGACAAAAAAAACAGAGACTTTCTATAATTCTCAAAAGGCACCCTCTCCAATCCTCCCTGATTTCATGGAGTTTTGGGGAGGGTTTTTTAATGAATTGAAAGGGGTGTAACCAATTAATCATTGCCCGACTGCAAACAGAATTCTGTTCCTATACAATCCTACAGGTAGCTTTTAAAAAATGAGTTGAAATGATTATTTGCCGGAATCGCAAACACTAAAATGGCTATTTAGTTTAAAGGCAGATCATCACTCCGATAGCTTCTCATTGGCAGCAACTTGATATTCAGATATCTGCCAGCCAGGGAATTATTTTATAGCTCAATTATAAGTAAAGTTCGGGCCTAATGCAGTGCCGCCAGGTGTTGTAACGTTAACTGGCACTGTGCCTCCTCCGCTTGGCACTGATACAACTAATGAAGTGGTAGAAGCGCTGATAACTGTAGCCGAGACACCTTCAAAATTTACAATGTTATTGTCTGTAATTGCATCAAAATTGACTCCTGTAATTGTAACAAGCATACCTGCGCTTCCGGATGTCGGGCTGATGGTGGTTATTCTGGGTGGAGGAGGATAAGAAAATACCGGGCCGGTGGAAGATCCGTCATTAGTTCTTACTGTAACGGTTCCGGTTGATCCACCCACAGGAGCTACTACCGTTAATGTTGTGGCAGAGGCTGTCTGAACTGTTGCAACAATGCCATTAAACCAAACTGTATTCGCTTCAGGCGTTGTGCCGAAATTTGTACCTGTAAAGGTAACCGCAGTATTGGCGCCACCAGAATTGGGATTAATAGCAGTAATAATTGGCGCATAGAGGTAAGTAAATATTGGTCCTGTTGACTTGCCATCAGGAGTTGTAACCACAACATCTCCTGTACTTCCACCCGAAGGAACGAGAACAGTTAAAGCAGTGGCACCGGATATGGTAATCATAGCTCTTACACCATTAAACGTAACTACATTTTTTAAACCTTCAGCATTAAACCCGGTGCCTGTAATAGTTACCGGAGTATTGGCGAGGCCTGTCACCGGACTTACGGACGTAATCACGGGTAGCTCAGCAGGAGGAGAAGAAGAATTTTTTTTACATGATGTTAAAGAGGCTAGCAAAATAATACCTATCCCAATTATGCAACTCAGTTTTTTCATAATAATTCTACAAAGTGTAATTTTAGATTTATCTTTTCAGAGATAAGGCCTTCAAATTGGCCTTTATCCGAATCAGCAAAAATAACTTCATTTTATGGAACTCTGAATTTTATTTAACCAAATTTAACCTTTTCAGGATTTAAACCCAGGATCAAAAGGCTACTCCGTATATCTCAACTCATACAAACAGTTATCTTTTGCAGCGTTAGCAAGCCCACCTATCGAAATTGTGATTGTAAAGCAGTCGCCCATCAGATTTGTTCCGCCTTTATTATTATAATTCACAATATTATATTTCGCCTGTAATCCGATATAATAATTCTTTTTATAAAAATACCGATATCCGATCCCAAAATTGGTATTCAGCGAGTTAATAGAATGACCGGCATTAGAATCGTTGTTTGTATTGGTTGTTTTTACTGATTCAAACCCGTCGTATCCAAAACCGGCAAGCAAATTAAATTCATTTTTTTTACCCTTATATATTTCCCTTTCAATATCTGCTCCTATATAACCGCCCAAAAAATAGTTAGTGGAATCAGTTAGTCCATCCTTAAGTATCGCATACTTATTCGGAGAATTTATAAATTTGAATGCCAGAGTCAGGTTATATGTTGTTTTATTAACTTTTATTCCACCCTGAAACCCAATCAGGGGATGTACGCCAAGTAAAGATGCATTTCCTGTTGGAATCCATGTTCCGGCAAATAAATTAATGTTTAAATCATAACCCGAAAGGCATTTATTTGTCCTGTAAGCGTAATATCTTTTAATTTCCGTGTTATTATAAAGTGTGTTATTCTGGATTGCTGCGAAAGGATTTGTTACAATATTTGCATAAAACTGGCATAAAAGTAACTCCAATGGCGTATCAAAAGCCCTCAAAAGCAATGTGTCAGCAAGGTTTTGCGTGAAATAATCATACTCGCTTCTAATTGGCACAAAGCCGAAATACGATTTATAATTTTTGTATAAATCGTCAGGAGTCTTGGTTTCAATACGCTGCATATAATTCAGCGCATCATCCACAAAAGTTGAGTCATAAATATTTTCATCAAAGGCATGGTCGCTTATTGCCAATAGAATTCGGGTCCTGACCACAGGTTCACTGATACCACAGGCTGTTTGCCAGTCGTTCAATACCAGCAGGGCGCTATCTAAATCATGAATTCTATAATATTTCATAATCAGGCGGGTCGAATTATATGCTATCGTTTCACAATCGGCAACTTCCTCCGTCATGGTTGTATCCACGCTGGTTTGCGACCAGGCGAACAATGCAGGAAAAAGTAATATTAAACTAATAATCAGGGCTTTGACCATAAAACAGGTTAATAAGCAATTTCAAATACAAATTTACAAAATAAATAGCGAATTGCTTTAATTTGCCAGGTATCGTATTTTTTTTGAAGTATCCAAAAAGAATTCATATCTTTGCAGCGCAAAATGCACTAACATGAACTTCACTCAATTACACCAACATCATTTTCATACCAGCAATCAGGCAGGAAGGAAGTGATATTTGTAATTCATAAAATATTTCGAAACCCGTCTGAGTAAACAGCCGGGTTTTTTTTATGCCTCCCCAAACGTTTGCTCAGCATTAAATTCAAAAAGAATGAGTAAACTAAAAATTGCAATTCAAAAATCAGGACGTCTCAGCGAAAAATCGCTCGAACTACTCAAAGAGTGTGGAATCAAGCTTTCCAACGGTGACCGCAAGCTGAAAACAGAAGCTAAAAATTTTCCCATCGAAGTATTGTTTCTCCGCGACGACGATATTCCCCAATATGTGGAACAAGGTGTGGCAGATATCGGTATCCTGGGAGAAAATGAAGTTTGGGAAAAACAAAAGGATGTGATTACAGTCGAAAAACTCGGATTTGCCAATTGCAAGCTATCCCTGGCCATCCCCAGAGACGAAAAATATACCGGCTTAAGCTACTTCAATCATAAAAAGATCGCAACCAGCTATCCCAAAATCCTTCAGAAGTTTTTCGATGAAAAAAATATAAAAGTCGAGATTGAAGAGATTGGAGGAAGTGTTGAAATAGCTACCGGGATTGGCCTTGCGGATGCCATCTTTGATATCGTTAGCACTGGAAGCACACTGGTTATGAATGGATTGAAGGAAGCCGAAGTAGTATATAAAAGTGAGGCAGTACTGATTTCCAACAAAATGCTCAGCAGCGAAAAGCAGCAAATCCTCGACAAACTGCTATTTCGGATCAAAGCTGTACGGAATTCAGCCGAAAATAAATACATACTTCTTAATGCTCCCAACAGCGCCATTGCGCAGATTTCTTCCATTTTGCCGGGCATGAAATCACCAACTGTATTACCTTTAGCCGAGGAAGGCTGGAGCAGCATTCACTCGGTGGTAAAAGAAGATGAATTCTGGGATATAATCGACCAGCTCAAAGCTTTGGGAGCACAGGGAATACTGGTTATTCCGATTGAAAAGATGGTTTTATAAATGTGGAATGTCGGATTTCGAATGTAGCAAATTTAAAGATTCAAACCCTGATCTTCATATCTGTATAAAAAAGATATATATGAAACAGTATATAAATCCAAATAGAATAGACTGGCCAAAACTTGCCGAAAGACCTGTTGCTGAAAAGGTTTCGATGGGCACTCTGGTAAACCAGGTATTTGCCGAAATACGCGAAGATGGTGATAAAGCTTTGAAAAAATACAGTCTACTCTTCGATAAGGTTGAGTTGGAATCATTTGCAGTAAGTAACAAAGCTATTGCTGATGCTTCTGAAAAAGTTCCTGATGATCTGAAAGCTGCCCTTCAGCTGGCAAAGAGCAATATCGAAAAATTCCATGCCGCACAAGCCGATACGCCCAAAGTTATCGAAACTTCCAAAGGCATTGAATGCTGGCGCGAAAGCCGGGGAATTGAAACCGTGGGAATTTATATTCCAGGTGGTACGGCTCCCTTATTTTCAACTGTTCTGATGCTAGGCATTCCTGCAAAGTTAGCCGGATGCAAAAATATAATTCTTTGTACGCCACCCGATAAAAACGGAGCGATCAACCCGGTGATTTTATATGCTGCCTACCTGGTGGGAGTAAATTCATTATTCAGTGTCGGCGGTATTCAGGCAATTGGTGCAATGACATTCGGAACTGAGAGCATACCAAAAGTGGATAAAATTTTCGGTCCGGGAAACCAATATGTTACGGCTGCCAAACAGTTTGCTCAGCTATCAGGCGTGGCTATTGATATGCCGGCAGGTCCCAGCGAAGTACTTATTATTGCCGACAGCACTTGCAATCCCGCTTTTGTGGCTGCTGATTTACTTTCGCAGGCGGAACACGGAACCGATAGCCAGGTAATTTTGCTTTCGGATAATGAAACTGTGATTGACAATACACTTTTATCATTGGAACAACAACTGAAAGAATTGCCCCGAAAGGAAATTGCAGAAAAAGCATTGCAAAACAGCAAAGCCATTCTGTTGAAAAGTATCTACGAATGCGTCGAATTCAGTAATTTGTATGCTCCCGAACACCTTATTCTTGCGTTAAATGAAGCCCGTAATCTAATCCCAATAATTTCAAAAGCAGGCTCGGTTTTTCTTGGAAACTACAGTTGCGAAAGTGCCGGTGATTATGCCAGCGGAACAAATCATACATTGCCGACTAACGGCTACGCACGCAGCTACAGCGGAGTATCTCTGGATAGTTTTGTTACCAAAATCACTTTCCAGGAATTGACAAAAGAAGGCATACGTAATATTGGTCCGGCCATTGAGCTGATGGCGGAAGCGGAACAATTGTTCGCGCATAAGAACGCGGTAACGCTGAGGCTGAGGGATAAAGAATGAAAAAGTCGGAAGACAGAAAGCAGAAATCGGAGATGACAGAGTGAAATAAGAAAGATTGAGGTAATATAAATAAGCTAAAATGTGGGCTTCCGACTTCGGTTTTCGGTCTCCTGACCAAAACTATTATACCAAATAAATTGCAGCAATATCACAACTATGCTAAAAGAAGAAATCAATAAACTTGTCCGTAAAAACATCCTCAGTCTGAAACCTTATTCCAGTGCCCGTGATGAGTTTTCAGGATCAGATGGCGTGTTTCTGGATGCCAACGAAAATCCGTTTGGTGATCTCAACCGATATCCTGATCCGCACCAAAAGGAATTGAAGCAAAAACTAAGTTTACTTAAAAAGGTTCCGGTCACTTCGATTTTCATTGGAAATGGCAGTGATGAAGTCATTGATCTAACCTTCCGTATTTTCTGCAATCCGGGCAAGGATAAAGCACTCATCTTCACTCCTACTTATGGCATGTATGAAGTTTCGGCTGAAATCAATGAAGTAGAACTGATAAAAATTCCTCTGACATCAGGATTCCAGATTGATTTCGATGCGTTAGACAATTACCTTGGCGACGAAAATCTGAAACTTGTTTTTATCTGCTCTCCAAACAACCCGACAGGAAACAGCCTCGAAAATATTGAAAAAGTGCTGCAAAAAGTTAAAGGAATTGTAATTATTGATGAAGCGTATATTGATTTCAGTAAGGAGGATTCATTTCTTACTAAGATCAATCAATTTCCAAACCTGATCATTATGCAAACCTTCAGCAAAGCATGGGGCTTGGCCGCCGCCAGGGTTGGAATGGCTTATTCAAACGATCTGATCATTTCATTATTCAACAAAATAAAACCGCCGTACAATGTAAGTGAACCGAATCAAAAAGCTGCATTAAAAGCGTTGGAAGATAAAGCTGGCTTCGAAAAAAGAAAATCCATTATCCTGGAACAAAGAACCTGGCTTGAGAATCAATTAAACGGGTTGGCTGTTGTAAATAAGATATATCCTTCCGATGCAAATTTCCTGTTGGTTGAAATGACGGATGCCAATAAAATTTACAATGAACTTGTCAGTCAAAAAGTGATAACCCGGAACAGACACAGCTTAGTTAAGAATTGCATAAGGATTACTGTCGGAAGTCCTGAAGAGAATCAAATACTTGTAGATGCTTTGAAAAAATTATAATAAAACCATGGAGACACAGAGAACACGGAGAAAAACAGAGAAATTCTTAGTATAAGGTTTTTCAAATTATTTTCAAATAAACAGTTTAATCTCCGTGAACCTCAGTGACCTTAGTTTCTCCTTGGTAAAAAAATAAGCCAATTATGAAAAAAGTACTATTTATCGATCGCGACGGCACACTGGTAATTGAACCTCCCATCGATTTTCAACTTGACAGTCTTGAAAAACTGGAATTCTATCCCTGTGTTTTCCAATACCTTTCACGGATAGCAATAGAGTTGGATTATGAACTGGTAATGGTAACCAACCAGGACGGGCTGGGAACTGACTCTTTTCCTGAAGAAACTTTCTGGCCAGCTCAGAATAAAATTATCCGCGCTTTCAAAAATGAAGGAATCGAATTTGCGGAGATAGTAATTGATAAGTCGTTGCCACAGGAAAATCTTCCAACTCGTAAACCTGGAACCGCCCTGCTTACTCATTATATCAAAGACAATTACAATCTGGCTGAGTCTTATGTTATCGGTGACCGTTTAACCGATGTTCAACTTGCTAAAAACCTGGGTTGTAAAGCCATTTATATGGGATCTGAACCCTGTGAAGAAGCCATTTTTAAGACTTCAAACTGGGCCGATGTTTATCAACTCCTCAAATCAGAACCGAGAAAAGGGAAGGTTGTCCGTAAGACATCCGAAACTTCTATCGAAATTGAAATCAACCTGGATGGATCAGGGAAAAATTCTATTTCAACAGGATTGGGCTTTTTCGACCACATGCTTGAACAGATTTCGAAGCATGGAAATATGGATTTAACAGTAAAAGTCTCAGGAGATCTTCATATCGACGAGCATCATACGATCGAAGATGTGGCAATTGCTTTGGGTGAAGCATTTTTGAAGGCTTTGGGAAGTAAAAAAGGCATTGAGCGATATGGATTTCTTTTGCCTATGGATGATTGCCTGGCGCAGGTGGCAATAGATTTTGGCGGACGACCATGGCTGGTTTGGGATGCAGAATTCAAGCGTGAAAAAATCGGCGAAATGCCTACCGAAATGTTCCTGCATTTCTTTAAATCTTTCAGCGACAACGCCAGATGCAACCTGAATATCAAAGCTGAAGGTACCAACGAGCATCATAAGATCGAATCTATTTTTAAAGCATTTGCCAAAGCCATCCGAATGGCAGTAAGTAAAACTGGAATTTTTTCCATTCCCAGCACGAAAGGAACGCTATGATTGCAATCATAAAATACAATGCGGGTAATATCAAATCTGTGGAAAATGCTTTGCATCGATTAGGATACGATTGCCTGGTTACTGACGATGAGGAGTTAATCAAAGCTGCTGATAAAGTGATATTCCCCGGAGTTGGGGAAGCCAGTTCAGCCATGCAGTATTTAAAAGAATACGGTCTGGACTTATTGATAAAATCTCTGAAACAGCCAACGCTGGGAATTTGCTTAGGACAGCAGTTGATGTGCAGTTACTCCGATGAAGGCAACACAAAATGCTTGGGCATTTTTGATACAAGGGTTAAAAAATTCCCACCCGAGGAACTGGTTCCGCATATGGGGTGGAATAACCTGGAACATCTGAAAGGAGAATTGTTTAACGGTATATCTGATGATGACAACGTATATTTCGTGCATAGCTATTATGCCGAACTCAGCACAGAAACCATTGCAACCTGCCAATATATACTTCCATTCTCTGCCGCCATGCAGAAAGATAATTTTTATGCCACACAGTTTCATCCCGAAAAGTCAGCCTGGGCAGGCGAGAAAATCTTAAAAAACTTTTTACAATTATGAGAATCATTCCTGCAATAGATATCATCGGAGGTAAATGCGTACGGCTGAGCAAAGGCGACTATTCTACCAAGAAAATTTACAACGAAAGCCCGCTGGAAGTAGCCAAAGAATTTGAGGCAAACGGCATTCAGTATTTGCATCTTGTGGATCTGGACGGTGCAAAATCAAGCCATATCATAAACCATAAAGTGCTTTATGACATTGCTTCAAAAACCGGTCTGAAAATTGATTTTGGTGGCGGATTAAAAAGTAACGAAGACCTTAAAATTGCTTTCGAATACGGAGCTTCTCAAATTACCGGCGGAAGTATTGCCGTTAAAAATCCGGAACTTTTCCAGGAATGGCTGAAAACTTATGGGTCAGCGAAAATTATCCTTGGTGCCGATTTTATGGATCGAAAAATCGCGACCCACGGCTGGCTCGAAACTTCAGAACTGGATGTGGTTGATTTTATTAAGGAGTTTGAAGTCAAAGGCATTGAAAATGTGATTTGTACTGATATTTCGAAAGACGGAATGTTACTCGGTACTTCCAACGAATTATATGCTGAAATCATCGCCAAAACCAAAGTAAAAATTATTGCCAGCGGTGGCGTTTCCTGTTTTCAGGATGTTGAAAAACTGATGGAAATCGGTTGCGAAGGAGCCATAATCGGCAAAGCCATTTACGAGCACAAAATCACATTGAAAGAACTGAGTAGATTATGTTAAAAAAACGAATCATCCCTTGCCTTGATATCCGGGACGGACGGACTGTAAAGGGAATCAATTTTGTTGATATCCGCGATGCAGGCGATCCCGTTGAACTGGCAAAACGCTATGTGCAGGAAGGCGCCGACGAACTGGTATTCCTTGATATCACTGCGACACATGAAAATCGGAAAACACTTTCGGCGCTTGTTGAACGGATTTCCCGTGAAATCAATATACCATTTACAGTCGGTGGCGGAATCAATTCATTGGAAGATGTTTCCGTTATAATCAAAGCTGGTGCCGATAAGGTAAGCATCAACTCCTCCGCCGTAAAACGCCCCGAACTTATTACAGAAATTGCCGAACAATTTGGCAATCAGTGTGTGGTTGTGGCTGTAGATACCAAATTTGTGAATAATGAATGGATAGTGTATGTGCATGGCGGCCGAATCCCAACCGAACTGAAAACATTGGACTGGGTAAAACATGCCGAAAAACTAGGAGCAGGCGAAATTTTACTCACTTCGATGAACCACGATGGAATGAAAACCGGCTTTGCCCTGGATATTACAAATGCTGTGAGCCAGGCTGTCAATATTCCCGTAATTGCTTCGGGTGGAGCAGGAACAAAGGAGCATTTCAAGGAAGTTTTCGAGCAAACCAAAGCCAGCGCGGCATTGGCTGCCAGCATTTTTCATTTCGGAGAAATCCCTATTCCTGATTTAAAAAACTATTTAAGAACCGAAAAAATACCCGTACGATGCATATAGATTTCAGTAAAACAAACGGTCTTGTGCCGGCTATTATCCAGAATTACCAAAACCAACAGGTACTTATGCTTGGATACATGAACGAAGAAGCATTCGTGAAAACCCAGGTTGAAGGAAAAGTAACCTTTTTCAGCCGCAGCAAAAATCGCTTATGGACCAAAGGCGAAATTTCTGGCAACTACCTGTATGTGAAAGACATTCTTGTTGATTGCGACAACGATACCATTCTTATAAAAGCAGAGCCTGTAGGACCAACCTGCCACACAGGGGCAACCACTTGTTTTGCCGAGGAATCCGCCAAAGGATTTTTGTACGAACTCCAGCAAACCATTGCCCAACGTATTGATGACAACGATCTGGAATCATACACCAATAAACTTTTCCGCAAAGGCATCAATAAAGTGGCTCAAAAGGTTGGCGAGGAAGCTGTTGAGTTGGTTATTGAAGCAAAAGACAATAACGATGAACTCTTCAAAGGTGAAGCGGCTGATTTGCTTTATCACTTCCTGATTTTACTTAAAACAAAAAATGTAAAGCTTGAGGATATTGAGCAAACCCTGAAAAACAGGGTGGATAAGCCACGAAGGGAGTAAAGATAGGTTTGGATTTAAAGTAGCTTACAGACTATAAACAGCCTATTCCACAAAGGCGCAAAGTTCACAAAGGTCTTCGTCGTAGCCTTAGTTGTTTTGCGGGAATTCTCCCGACTGATAATAATAAAAGCTAACACTAATCAGAATGAAATTATTTTGTACCTTCGCGCCCCGTTTCAGGGAGAAAACAGAAATAGGTTTCATCTGAAATGAATTTGGAGAGGTGGCCGAGTTGGTCGATGGCGCACGCCTGGAAAGTGTGTATACCTCAAAAGGGTATCATGGGTTCGAATCCCATCCTCTCCGCCAAACAGATTATTGCCCTGCCGAAAGCGGGGCATTTTTATTTCACCAAACCGTTCATGCCTGCATGAAACTGTGCTGATAAAATAATAACGACAGATGCGAAGCTTCGTCAAATAATCTTGATTGAGTCAGTTTGTTGGTAATAATGGAAGATAAGCTCATCCGGGAAATCTAAAAATTACCTGATATTATACACTATCATGGCCGTAGCGAAAAATTTATTGGAATAACAATCATAGCTGCAACTGGCTTTCCATGCATGCTTGCTGCTTGCCAATGTGGCATGGACGAAATAATCCTTACCGCTTCAAAATCCAGAACAGGATCAACGGCCTTAGTAATTATTATACGCCTTATGTTGCCATCTTTTTCGACTATAAAATTCAGCACAACTGTGCCTTGTATTTTACGGTTTATTGCATCAATCGGGTATTTCAGGTTGTTGGTGATAAAAAATTTCAAAGCGGCATCGCCTCCCGGGAACTGAGGCACCTGCTGAACAAAAACAATTGAATCTGCTTTGGATTTCGTGGGCTGTGGAATTTTCTCATCCGCTTTCGCTTCAATTGCCTTCAGGCTATCCCTTAACAATTCCTCATTTAATTTCTTCGGTTCTGGATTCGCCTCTGGTTTCGTTGATTTTTCGACCTGCACAACTTCCTTTTCCTCATCCAGAATCACCGGAGCGGTAAATATTTTCTTTTTATCTTCTTTAGGCGTAACCTTAAACGGTTCGCTCAATACAGTAATAAGCGATGGGTCGTATTTAACATTTACACTGTTATAAACCAGGGTTTCATCAGAATAACTAAACCATGGTATCCTGATTGCTCCTCCTATAATCAGTACCAGCAAAAGAAAAATACCCGTTGCCGACATAAAACTTATACGGATTCGGCGTACAGAACTTTTAATAATTGCAAAGGCGCCGTAATTCTTATTACGGTCATTAAAAATTAAATCTACCAGGCCTGGTTTCTTTATTTTTCTTTTCAAAATTACCTGTTGCTTTAGCTTACTCATTAACGACTTTATCCCCGAAATGTTATTAACCGGCTACTTCCATTTAAAAAGGAATCCTGTTATGCCTATATGATTTAAAAATTTCATCAAAATATCAGTTAGTGCCTTAAAAATAACATTAGTGTATTTTTTGGCAAAATTTTTAAAGTGAGTTTTTAAATATCGAATAATGAACAAGGAATAATGAACCCGATAGCTATCGGGTTCGAAGTAATAAAGCCATAGGATTATTACCACGATTTTCATTAGTATTTATTCAATTCAATAATTAATGTTTTTACTTCATTATTCGATATTCTTTGTTCGATATCTGTGCTGAGCGTTGGTTACTGAGCGAAGCCGAAGTAAACCGAAGCATTCATTATTCAAATCCTTTTTGGTTCTGGCTCACCCGGGTTAGGTTATTCCCGTGTATTTCCAGGATTCAAAAATGAAAATCCACCAGCGGTAATTCTTTGCGGACACATTTTCGCATTTATAAAATATCCTTTCAGGAAGGTGTTATGACCTGAATTTATATTCGGTCAAGTGTATTTTGGTCTCCGCTACGGTTCATAGTCAGATTGTGAATCAAATAAAGAATAACCGATATGCATAATACGCTTAGCAAAGTGAGCCACGCAGCATTAGTCATGCCGAAGTTCTCAGCGTTGGTATGAATGTAACCACTGCGAAATAGAAATTCAACCACCACCGAAAGAAAATTATTGGTAAAATGGGCAACAATGGGTAGCCATAAACTTCCGCTCCAGAAAAATAAGTAACCAAGAGCCATGCCCAGCAAGAACCTCGGAAGGAACCCGTAAAACTGCAGATGAATGGCTGCAAATATAAAGGAGGAGAAAAATACGGCCAGATGCACATTATTAGTGGCATCTTTCAACATGCTCGCAATAGCGCCTCTGAAAAGAATCTCTTCAGCAAACGCAGGCAAAAGGGCAATCATAAAAATATTTACAAGTAACCCGTTCACTGTGGTGGTCGAAAGAAAAGCTTCAGTGATAAGTTCGCCCTGGAGTTCGGTCCTTTTCATCCAGTCTTCAAGAAATGAAAGCCAGTGTGGTAGCGCTAGGTGGCTGTTCAGTTCGTTTGTCCATCCTATAACAGGCTGGGCCAGAAGTATCAGTAGAAAAGATAATAGTAGTGTAATTAGTGGGATAGATTTGCCAAGCCTGGCATATCTTGTACTCCCCGGTGAACACAGCCACATATAAATAACAGCCGGAATAAGCAACCCGCCAACCATATTGAGTATCTGAATAACTTTGAGGGCATTTACCACGGAGGCATTGCTGTAATCGGGTGATGCAAGCAAATTTATCACTCCCGATCCATAAAAAGGCACCAGGATTATTATCCCAAGCAGCGACGAGAATAAAAGGAAACTGAATACAAGGACTATTAAAAGAATAAACTTGCTGAAATTATTTATGTGACTATAGGCACCTCTGAGCATGATGTGATGTTTGTGGCAAAAGTAATCAATATGCTTTAAAGGTAAACGGTCGAAAATGTTCCTATTTTTGCATCCTCTAAAAATACCCGGATGATCATTGGAAAAACCCACCTGGGAAAATTCCCGGTTTTACTTGCCCCGCTTGAAGATATAACTGATTCGGCATTCCGGACCATTTGCCGCAGTCACGGCGCCGATTTGGTTTACACCGAATTTGTATCTTCTGAGGCATTGGTACGATCAGCCGAAAAAAGCAGCAGGAAAATGGTTTTTGATGAATCCGAAAGACCGCTCGGTATTCAGATATTTGGCAACAATGTGGAAGCCATGAAAACCGCCGCCTTGCTTGCCGAAGAGCAAAATCCCGAACTGATCGATATAAACTTTGGCTGCCCGGTTCGCAAAGTAGCCATGAAAGGAGCCGGAGCCGGTATGCTGAACGATATCCCACTTATGCTTGCCATTACCCGCGAGGTGGTAAATGCCGTAAAATTGCCCGTTACCTTGAAAACCAGGCTTGGCTGGGACGAAAACAGTAAAATTATTGTGGATCTCGCCGAAAGACTTCAGGATGAGGGCATTAAAGCGATCACCATTCATGGCCGGACAAGGGCACAGATGTATTCAGGCGAAGCTGACTGGACTCTGATTGGCAAAGTTAAAAACAATCCCAGGATGCAAATTCCCGTAATTGGGAATGGCGACATTACCTCTGCTCCAAAAGCTGCTGAAATGTTCAACCGGCATGGCGTTGATGCCATTATGGTTGGCCGGGCAGCCATAGGGAATCCCTGGATTTTTAAAGCAATTAAGACGTTTATCGAAAACGGAGAATTAATTGATTCTCCCGGATTGCCAGAGAGGATTGCTGTAAGTCTCGCTCATCTCAACCTTGCTGTTCAAAAGAAAGGTGATCATAAAGGAATTATCGAAATGCGAAAGCATTATGCAGGTTATTTTAAAGGATTGCCTGATTTTTAAAAAATAAGAATGGAAATCCTGACACGAAAAACTTTTGTTGAGGTAGAAGAAATCCTGATGAATCTGATAAAACCTTAGACTGCACTTTTTATAGTATCTGAATATTCCCTTTGTCAAGCAAGTTGACCCATAAATTAAATCCTGTACGTTACCTACAATAGTTTTTTATTTCTTTAATCGAGTGTCAAAATAGAAATGCTGCTGATCTAAGATTTTTATTCTTTTATAATCTGGATGATTACAGTTTAAAATGAAATTATGTGAACTATGAATTATGCAACTTGGAACTTTAAGAGCGATAGTTTCTTCTTTTTGAACCCAATTTTCAGCAATTTCTGAAAGTATTGTTGGAGCTGGATAATTAACCCAATTTTTTGGCAGGTGTGTTAATTCTATTTCTTTTATAGAATCATCTGGAATTTCTATTGTCAGGATAACTAAATCTGGTATTAACATTGGCGGAATCTGAACAATTGTTTCTAAAAGAGCAATTTCTTTATTTTCTCCCGTATATAATACAGGTGTACCCTTCTTATTCCACCTTCCTCCATATATAGCAGCTCCTAATCCTGATATATCATTTGCGTGCTTTTTCCCTGTTATTCTGTAAACAATCATACGCTAACTATATACACCATGTTCAATTCTTCCAATAATATCTTTAACTTTAGACACTCCGCCTGGCATTTCAATTAAATCAATAGGTTCCATGCCGCCAAGTGCAGTGTTAGGTAACTTTAACCATTTGAAAAAATTACTATCATTTCCAAACACTTCTGAACCATAAAGAAATAAATCAGTAATTTCAAATAGTTTAATTGAAAAGTTTCTTTCCAAATTTTTATTTGACCTGGTCCAGCGATATAGAGTAGGAGTAGAAATGTTCAACATATTGGCCATTAAATCCCGGGAAAGATTAAAATGAATTCTGAAATTTTGGATCACATCAGCACTCACTCCTTTAGAAGCAATTTGTATAAAGTCAAATGGGCTTTCGACTTTTGATTTCAAATGCTTTTTCCCAAGAATTTCGATTAGTTTCTTGTAATGCTCCGTTGAGGTTTCAATTTCTTCTATCATTTGATAATATATATTATTGATTGAACAAAGATACAATAGAATTTTTTAAATTGTGGCTTTTTTTTAAATTATGGTCAACTACTTTTTAACCAAATGACTTCAGCTAATTGACTAAAGACATATAATTTTTTAATAAA
This sequence comes from Bacteroidales bacterium, assembly GCA_038237165.1. Lineage (GTDB taxonomy): Bacteria > Bacteroidota > Bacteroidia > Bacteroidales > UBA4417 > UBA4417. The sequence goes on from JBBRYZ010000034.1 coordinate 22,453, forward strand.
CACTATCTTACATTTGAAAGTTTTACTCCTTTTTCTAAATTGAGCATAAACTTAATAAATTGCCACGTGCAAATCCAAAAGGTAAAGCTATGGATAAACTATCATTACAAAGATACTGTCGGAGTGAGACATTTTTAAAATGAAAAACAGTCCCGTTTTGGGAATTGTACTATTTTTTTAACTTACTTTGTTACTTTTCCGTTTTTAGGAAATAAACCTATTAAAAGGACACTCATGGATGCGTTTAAAATTTTTGTGGTAGAGGATGATTTAATGTATGCAAAAGTTCTCTCTTATCATCTTTCACAAAACCCGGATTACGAAGTATCGGTTTTTACCTCGGGAAAAGAATTGCTAGCCAATTTGTATAAAGGACCATCAGCCATCTCACTCGACTTCAATCTACCTGATATGAGCGGATTTGATGTGCTTAAACGTATCAGGGAATTTGATCCTGAATTGCCTGTAATTATCGTTTCGGGTCAGCAGGATATTTCGACAGCCGTGGAGTTATTGAAAAAAGGTATATACGATTACGTACTCAAGGATCCGGATACCAAAGACAGGATCTGGTCGATAATGCGGAATATAAAATCCAATTTCAACCTGAAACAACGCATCTCGAACCTGGAAGATGAAATAGGTAAGAAATACGAATACAATAACCTTATAAAGGGCGATAGCCAGGCAATTAACGCTGTTTTCAGACTTATCGAAAAGGCAACTAAAACAAGTATTTCGGTTTCGGTACATGGCGAAACAGGCACTGGTAAGGAGTTGGTAGCCAAAGCAATACATTTTAACTCAAAGAGAAAGAATAAGGCTTTTGTAGCTGTAAATGTTACGGCAATTCCTCGCGAACTTATCGAAAGTGAGATGTTTGGTCACGAAAAAGGTTCATTTACAGGAGCTAATAACCAGCGCATAGGTAGGTTCGAAGAAGCTAATCACGGCACTATTTTCCTCGACGAAATTGGAGATATGGACCTGAATATGCAGGCAAAACTACTACGCGTATTGCAGGAAGAGGAAGTGGTAAGGGTTGGCTCAAACAAGGCGCAGAAACTGGATGTCCGCGTTATTGTGGCCACACATAAAAATTTGCTTGATGAAGTTAAGAAAGGAAATTTCAGGGAAGATTTGTATTATAGATTGCTGGGACTGCCGATTGAACTACCTCCATTGCGCATGCGCGGGAACGATATTTTTCTACTTGCAAGATTTTTTGTGGATGAATTCTGTGCTAAAAATAGCATGCCGAAACTCATCATTTCAGCCGACGCTATGGAGAAATTCCGCAAGTATCCATTTCCCGGCAATGTGCGCGAGCTAAAAGCCATTGTTGAACTGGCAGCAGTGATGACGAATACCGATACTATTCATGCCGAAGATGTGAAACTACCGAATACCACGGCAATGCTCGATTTTGTGAACGAAGAGGCCACCCTCGACGATTATATCAAAATCATCATTACCCATTATCTGAATAAGTACGACAATAAAGTGCGCCTTGTTGCCGATAAACTCAATATTGGTAAAACAACCATTTACCGAATGCTTAAGGATGATGGGCGGGAGTTGCTTTAATGTCGGATTTCGGATTTGCAATTTCGGATTTACGAATAACCAGGATAATTTGCGAATAGTAATGTTAAATTCTACTCAATCGTATTTCGTATTCCGATAGCTATTGGGACTAAAATCGTAAATCAAAATTCCCCCAATCGTACCTCGTAAATCCAAAATCGTAAATCAAACAGCCTGTTTTCTATTAACTATTTTCTATTAACTATTCACCATTAACTATTCCCCCCAGAATTCCATTTTCAAAATACTCCGTAACTTCATGCCCGTCGTGGATATGAATCGATGAAATACCAAGCCTTTCAGCCGCTTTTATATTAGCCAGGGAGTCATCAAAAAACACAGTTTCCGAAGGATTAAGGGCGGCGGCTTCAAGAACATGTGTGTATATTCCGTCATCCGGCTTGTGTATCCCGATTTCATACGAAAGAAACAATTGATCGAACAGATCCATCATCTGAAAGCCATATTTTTCGGAAAACTCACGGGTATAATACCAATAATGAATGATATTGGTATTCGATAACAAATAGATGCGATAGTTTTTTCTTAACTGCCTCAGCAATTCCACTCTTGGCAGAGGGAAGTCAAGCAAAAGCTTATTCCAGATACGGTCAATTTCCTGATCGTTCACCTCCCGGTTCAAAATCTGGCATAATTCGCTCCTGAATTGAGCAGGATTAAGGCTTCCGGTATCGAATTTCTCAAATATTTTTGCGCCGGCTAACTTTACTATTAAATCCTCCTGCTTAATACCGCTTATCCTTTCAAGCTCAAGCAAGGATAGTAAAGGATTGATATTCAACAGAACACCACCCAGATCGAAAATAATATTTTTAATTTTTGACTTGTGAATGTACAGCATAAAAAAAATATTGGAAACAGGCTTTAAATTTGAGCACAAAGTTGTAGATTTGCAGCTTCAATTCCAATAAAAGTATTACTTTTTATTCGAATGGGCCTATAGCTCAGATGGTTAGAGCAACTGACTCATAATCAGTAGGTCCCTGGTTCAAGTCCAGGTGGGCCCACCTTAAAATCAAACACTTACACTCTCAAACGTGTAGGTGTTTTTTGTTTTTGCCAGGTTCTTGCCAGGTTCACACTCAATTGGGTGACTTTAAAACTTCCTTCATACAACGCGAAAAGACAACTTTTTTGGCAACAATTGCTGTATATGTTGGCTCATTGATACCCATTTTCGTTTTGACTCGACTGATAATCACCTTCAAATCCTGATTTATTTTAATTCTTCGGATTTTCCTGGTATTTTGCTCTTGAGAGGTCAAGATTTCAGAATCTTCGAATTCGGAAAACCTGAGTTGAAGAAGGTCTCCAATCCCAGGTTCGTTGTTTCCCTAAACAGTTAAAAAGCTTAGTGGCTTCAGATCCGATAGCCTGTGATTGGAAGTCTGTTTGATTTTTTCATTATTAGAGCCATTGGCAACATTAATAAAAAGGGTATTGATAATTCATAATTGTTCGTTGTATAATCGGTTCCGATGTCGATATTTTTGTAGTAAGATTTAATCCGGGTTTGGTATAACCTTTCGGATTGAATAAACCAGGCTTTTACTTCTAATTTCTGAGCTAAAAACCATTTTTCCGGTAAGGCATTTCCTTTAAACTATTGAAATGCATCGTTAATGTAATTGGTAGTTTCTTTTTGTAAAAACCCAGGTATGTAGATTTAATTAATTTGGCTCTCATGGGTTTTGATTTTAACAAGTAGTATTGCAAAGGTAAGTTTTATGATATAATAACTCAATTTGTCTTAATAGTGAGCTTTACAGACAAATCAAAAATGATTTCTTAACAGTCCGTCATAACGGGAGGTTATAATGGGAAATAGCTTTAACAATTTGCATAATACCAGAATAATGAAAAAATTTGCAGCATTTTACTCTGACTATTTTCATATCAGATTGATAATTAAAAACATCTCAATAACCAGAAAGTCCTAACCCGTACCAGCCAGAATAAAAAAAGATTTGAATAATGAATAATGAACAAGGAATATCGAATAATGAAGTAAAACCCAGAAATATGGAATTGAATAATAAAAATTCTATTTTTATTATAAGGTTGAAATCGCAAAAATAATATTGATGCCACAACAATTCAATAGCTTCATAATTTCGAACCCGATAGCTATCGGCTTCAATATTCCTTGTTCATTATTCGATATTTTAAAATTATCTTGAAATATTCTGCCAAAAGATACCCGAAATGTTATTTACCGATAGGCCCTTCAAATGCTTCCGGTTGACGTATTTTGCGTTCTTCAATTGTCAGGTCAGGTATTCGATAATTAATGCCGGCCTTTTTATACCTTACATATTGCCTAGACAATCTTTCCTGAAATGATTGCCAGTTTATATTATTGTCAGAGGTCCATGCTTTTTCCGCTACCGCAGCGAGCCTAGGATAAATCATATATTCCAATCGCTTTTCATCGGATATAAACTCAGTCCATATACCAGCTTCAATACCAATAATATGGGCAGACATGGTTTGGTTAAAATTTTCGGGAATCGGTTTCCAGTGATATATTGCTTCCAATGAGTTTGCTCCATTATGCAAGCCTTCCCAATTAGCGCCGCCCTCTTCCAGGTCGCTTGGATAGTCTAAATAGACATAGTCAACCGGGGATAAAATAATATCGTACCCCTGTTCCGCTACAGAATATAAAACTTCCGGGTATTCTCCACGCCACCATTGCATGGTTGTTTTCTTGTTTACCCCAAAATCAGATGCTTCGTCCCAGGCTACCGGATTTAACCCTGACCGCACAATAAAATCCGCCATTTTACGGTCGAACCAGCCTTCAAATTCATGTTGGTTTTTTAGCTTCAATTCATTCATTCTGGCTCTCATATCCGGTCTGCCATCCCAATTATGTTGCCTTACTTCATCACTGCCAAAATGTATGTACCGTGTATTAAAAATATCCGACAAGCGCAGGATTACTATTTCTATCATTTTAACAGCATCTTCATTCGCAATATTGAGTGTGTTATTGCCTCCACTAAATTCAGGATATGCCCTGGCTATTGCTCCGGAATGACCTGGAATATCAACTTCCGGAACAATCATAATCTGTCTTTCGTTTGCATAACCAGTAATATCCCTGGCTTCTTTTTCAGTAAGATACATGGCCGGGCCATCAGGATTGGTCCGGTCCCCGATTGAGCCAATTTCATGAAGCCGGGGGTACTCTTTAATCTCTATCCGCCATCCCGGATCATCCGAAAGATGAAGGTGCAACCTGTTCATTTTTTGAGCCGCCATTTGATCTATCAATTGCTTTATAGAAACCGGACCAAAAAAATGCCTCGAAATATCCAACAATGCACCCCGCCATTTAAACCTGGGCTCATCAGCTATGGTAAGTTGATTGAATTTTATTTCTGTTCCCGTAATTTTATTTTCTGAAACCGGTGCTAATTGCAAAATTGTTTGAAAAGCATAAAAGTATCCGGACTCCGAAGATGCTTTTATTGATATCCAGGATTGATTAATGTCAAGCAAATAAGCTTCGTTGGCTAATGAAGCGTCCCGAATCAATATAATTGTTTTTTTTGCTTTCGCCGAGGTTGCGATGCGACATGAAATCCCAACCGATTTTTGCAGCTCCCTGATAAACCAGCCGGCTACTTTGTGTTGTTCTTTTGAAGAAAATACCAACCTTACCGTTGAATCTAAAACGAAAGATCCTTGATACACATGAACCTCCCTTGGCTGAGGAATAACAGGCAATACTACATCAAATCTTTCTTTGCGGGTTTCTGGATTAAATGAAACGAAAACCAGCAACAATATAACCGGGAAGAATATTCTTAGTGTAAAATATTTTTTCATAAAATCAATAATTTATTAGTTGTCGTGCTTTGCCAATTTTATTTGCAGGAACGCTTGACAATATGGTGCGGTGCAGGTCCTGATAATATCGGGAACGAGGCAATTCCCTGTCTTCCGATAAACCGGGCTTAACCCGACTTTTTTACGAACTGCAACCCTCGGTCACTTGCTGAACCGCTCAGGCACCAAACCATATATGGTACAAAATACCGCTTTCGCGGAAAAGCGCTTTCAAAAATACTCGATTCTTATACATAACCCGGAATTATTTACTGTAAGTTTCTGAATATGCGAAAGAAACAAGTGCCAAAGAAAAACACCAAGCTACCAATTATTATCAATCAAAGTGAACTAAAAAAATTAGTTGTAACGTTAAAAGCGAACAACATCATTTGGGGGACAGAAGACAATGAATTGAGCAACAATCTGTCCCTCTATCCTAGTCCTTCCACCGGACGTTTCACCTTAGACCTTGGCAATGAATATACTGGGGATAAGGTTCAGATTTCAAATTCTCCTGGCCAAATAATTTCTTTAAAAAAAATACACTTCGGCAAAAGTTATTGAAAACGAAATCAGTGATTCCCATGGAATACATTTTGTAAAGATCAGCACAGCTGCGGAAGAATCGGCTACTTTAAAGATTTTAAAGTAATAATACTTCAATAGTCTGTTAGATTGAACACCAACCGGAATGCCACTTGAAATATGAGGCATTTTTTTAGAAATGCATTTCTGGGGATAAAGCTAAAAAATCACACGTTCTTATTTCTCTCTTATACTTAGTGTAGTATAAAATTATGTATTAAAAAAAAGACCCAAGTCCCAAGCTCCAAATCTCAATAACCAAGTCCTACTCTTAAATCCCGCTTGGAATTTGAGAGGAAATGAATGCGGAAATTTATCCCGTTTTCAGTATAATAACACCTCGCTTTCACCAAATTAGTAGATCCTGCCAGTTGAAAATAACATAATAAGCCTAAAAAAGGAAACAAAAATGTATTCGACACATTTTAACTTTTATCCAGACTCCAGCTTTTTCCTAAAGAATAAAAAGATAGTGATCCAGCTCCAGAATGCTACGCAACCTCTTCATAAATGCTGAACGAACCCGAACTGCAAAAATTCAGAATAGAATTGCTACCCTGGGCGTTAATTTACTTTAAACTAATTGTTAATTAGACATTTACAAATATATATTTATAAAATATATGTTAAATATATGTTAATGCTTTATATAGCGAGAGTTAATCATATGTAATTCATTATATTTGATCCTAAATACCAATCATCAGAAACTGAAATCGGGATATATTATTTCTGGTTTTCTGGTATTATTTGTTAATTAAGTGAGGAATAGGGCTTTTACCTATCCATTCATCAAAATATTTCAAAAAATACGATTACCTTTTGTAAAAGCACCGTTATGCTGACAGAAACCGGTCACAAATTTGGTGCATTAAGTGGTGGAAAACATATTAATTAACCCTAAACCCAATTTTTATGAAACAGTTACTTTTACTCTCAATTTTCAGCATTTTTTGCTTAACTATTTCAGCGCAGACTCAAACATGGATAGGTCCGTTGGGAGGAAGCTTTAGCAATGCAACCTACTGGAATCCAGCAGGCTTACCGGGATTAACCAATGATGTCGTTATCCCTACGGGAAGTGATATTCTGCTGGATGGAAATGTAAGCATCAAATCCTTTGATTTGCAGGGAAACGCAACAATGACGATGGCAGCTAATATAATTGTGTCTGCTGCATGTACAATTTCATCCAAAGCCGTGATTACCTGGAATGCAGGTAACCTCTCCGGAAACGGTACTATCACTAATAACGGCATTATTAATATGATGACATCTGCTAATAAAGCCCTGACCAATTTTCTGATACTGATAAATAACGGGACTTTTAACATTAATACGCCCGGTGATTTTACATTAGGTTACGGCACTCCTACGGTAAACAATTCGAGCACCGGGACAATCAACCTTAATACTACAGGTCAAATTACTTATTCTAATGGAGTTGGGTTTCTCATAAATTCAGGAGTTATACGGAAAACACAGGACAACGGTAAATATGAAATATTGAATAATTTCACAAACAACGGAACGATTTCAGTGGAGAAGGGAACATTGAAACTCAATAGCTCCTGGAATTCACTTAATGGTGGAACCTATAACGTAACCACTGGTAATACCCTTGAATTGGCTGATCACTTAGCTGTTTCAGGTACCTTGACAGGGCAAATTGACGGGAATCTCAATTGGACGGGAATTCTAAAAGTTGTACCCCCAACTGAGGTTATCTTTAACTTTACCGGGCCTTCGGGTGTAAATTGGTCCGGCGGTAATTTGGAAGGTGAAGGCAAGCTTACCAATAAGGGAATACTTAATCTGATTGGCACAAGCGCCAAATACATTACAGGAACTACTACACTAAACAACACCGGAAAGCTAAATGTAAATTCAGCGGGTGAATTCATTTTAGGTATTGGCACTCCCACGTTGAACAATGCCAGCTCTGGCACAATCACCCTTAATTCCACCGGAAGTATTACATACTCATTTGGTGTAGGAACACTGGTAAACTCTGGAGTTATAAGAAAAACACAAGATAATGGTGTGTATGAAATACTATCAAAGTTTACAAATAACGGTGGAACCATTTCAGTGGAGAAGGGAACTTTCAAACTCAATAACGATATTATGTCACTTATTGGTGGAACCTATAATGTAACCTCCGGAAATACCCTTGAATGGGCAAATCACTTAACTGTATCTGGTACACTCACAGGGCAACTTGACGGACAGATCAATTGGACGGGAATTCTAAGCGTTGACCCCTCAGCCGAGGCTATCTTTAATTTTAATGGTACCGGATTAAACTGGTCCAATGGCAACTTTGGAGGTGATGGCACGCTTACCAATATGAAAATACTTAACCTGACCAGTGCAAATGCCAAATACGTTCAAGGATCGTCAATACTCAGAAATAAGGGAACTATCAATGTAAATTCAGTGGGGGAATTTGTACTGGGTTTTGGTAGCCCTACAGTTGAAAATTCTTCGTCAGGGGTAATCAATCTTAATTCTACCGGTCAAATATCCTATGCACAGGGGATAGGGTTACTTTTAAATACAGGATTAATTAAAAAAGTACAAGATAACGGTGTATGTGAAATATTGTCAAAGTTTACAAACAACGGCGGAACGATTTCAGTAGAGAAGGGAACTTTAAAACTCAATAACAACACTGTGTCGCTTATTGGTGGAACCTATAACGTAACCACTGGGAATACTCTGGAATGGGCAGATCACTTAACTCTTTCAGGCACCCTGACTGGGCAACTGGACGGGCAGATCAATTGGACGGGGATTCTAAACGTTGAACCCGCAACCGAGGCTATCTTTAACTTTAATGGTACCGGATTAAACTGGTCCGGCGGCAATTTTGGAGGTAATGGCACACTTACTAATAAGAAACTACTTAACCTGATCGGTTTAACTGCCAAGTATATCCAGGGAACATCAATACTAAGAAATAATGGAACTATTAATGTAAATTCTGGGGATATCGTTCTGGGTTTTGGTACCCCTACGCTTGACAATTCTTCGTCAGGGGTTATTAATCTTAATTCTGCCGGTTCAATTACATATGCACAAGGGATAGGATTACTTTTAAATTCAGGACTAATTAAAAGAGAAGGAAACAGTGGAAATTTTGCCATTTATGCAAACACAAATAATATAAGCCCCGGTAAAATCATTTGTGACATCGGAATACTTTCATTTGGCACTTATATCGGCAATGGTATTCTTGGTGGCAATGGATCAGTACAACTTGTAAACAATACCAATTTTGAGGGCACAATCTCTCCAGGTGGCTCAGCGGGAACCCTCACCCATGTTGGTAACTA
>JBBRYZ010000035.1:0-31717 GCA_038237165.1 Bacteroidales bacterium
CCGGACAAGTTTATACCGGACAAGTTTATACCGGACAAGTTTGTACCGGACAAATTTTGAACTACCGCGTCAAGCAAACTGGTTTTATTAACTATCACCGACTTTATCACCTCCCATTTTCGGATTCGGAGTACAAGAGGTGTAAACGATTAGGCATCAGGCAATACGCATAGGTTTCGGCAACAGGCGAAATAAATAGTTGGCATTTTTCGAGAAAAAATCGGTCGTGTTCTTAGGGAAACCAGTTCTTTTCTAGCTTGTTGAGGTTAGGCAAATTTAGTTATTGCAGAAATTATTTTCAGGAAATACCGAAAACTAATTCCATTCTGACCCCTGATCCAATAGGATGTAAACTCTACTTTTAATAATACACCTTTTCACTTTCAATGTCATTTTCCACATATAACATTGTAAGTAATTTATAGAATTCCAGGTATTTAAGTGATCCGATGTTACGATCCTGGATATTTTTAAATTCAACGGAAAGTGCCAGCATCGTATTTTTATCAAAAATTCTATCGCACAAAGGCAATAAAACATTATCAACTATACGGATATGATATTCTTCAATCTCAACATATTGAATCATAGTTACACACAGGCTCTCAAGAATTTGATTATTTCCCGAAAGATACTCTTTGAATTTATCATCAATTTCCTTAATATAAGTATGTGCCAGTTTATGCTCACTGACTAAATGATTTATGGTATCAACAGTCCAGGAAATATTACTCTCAAGCAAGGCCGGAAAAAGTGTTTTTTCCTCTTTTTCATTATGACAATCCTCATTGAATGTATGCAGAAAATCAACAATCTTAACAATCCTGTATGAGTCTATGAATTTACTATGGCGAATATCATGAGCCATTTTTTTCATGGCATCAAGTATAATCGTGATCGCGGCATGATCACCTTTTATATCAATTGTCGGATTCATAGGAACAGGATTTTGTGGTAGGTTAATAAAAAAACAGACAGAGCCGAAAGTCTGATTTACTGAAACACACAGATAGTTGAATTCTGATTAGTTTAATTATGAAACGAAGCTTAAGTCCAATTATTTCAAGGCTTTCAGTAATTTTTGTTAATTAAAGTTAAGGCTATCACTGGAAAATAATTATATCCAGTAAACACAATCAACACACGCCATAATTGAATGATTGCAGATATTCAAAAGGAATCAGTTACCAACGCATAGCTATTTTGAATTCCAGGCAATTGTTAGAAAGTATTATTTCTGGTATGAATCCCGGACATTTTTAGTTTTAAAATCACAGTGACCGAAGTATAAAAATACATCCTGTTAAGCCCGAAACCGGACTTGACAGGATGTTTTCATTAAAGCATTGGAAACCTGATAATTGCTGACAATTAGCTGGTTCTCAATAAAGCGAAACTATTCCTTTCTAAGTATGATTTTCCGGTTCAGATTCTGATCGTTGCCGGAAATCCTGAGCAGGTACACGCCGCTCATCTGGTTCGAAAGGTCAATCTGGAATTTAGTTGCAGAACTAACATCTTTCCTCATTATTTCGGATCCGGTAATATTATAAACTGAAACCACTGAATTTTTACCCGGATTATTGGGAATTTCGAGCGTAATAATACCCGTTGCCGGATTTGGATAAACCCTGAAAACAGATGTTTTAACATCAGGAATTCCAACATTTGAAGATTCCTTAACAAGTACTATTACTGAAACGGGATCAGAATTAACAACGCCATCATTAACTACAAGGTATAGCGTATAATATGTATCGCCTGTCGCGTAAGGGGCGTAGAACGTTGGCTTGACAACTGTAGGGGAACTCAGCACGATTCCTGCCGGAGCAGTCCATGTATAAGTAAGCAGGTCGAAATCGGCATCTGAAGACATGCTTGCGTCGAGGGTTACCAATGCTCCTTCATTTACGGTTTGATCAGGCCCGACTTTCGCCACAGGAGCATGGTTTGGCTTTACGATTGTCCATAAGGCTTTAGGAACTGATAATCCCGGCTTGCCACTTGTATACTTCTGAAGTTTCGTAAGATCAACAGACAAGGCATAACTTCCGCCACTGTTACCAGCCAGACTAATCCCTTTCAGCACATAAAGTTTGTCGGATGATTTGCTGATAGTTATCTTATCATTAGGAAGCGCTTGCCCGTTTCTCTCAAATTTCAAATATCCTTTCAGGGCTGAATCATCCAGCAGTTTATCGGAGAAGTCAAGAACCACCGAATCAGGCTGCGCCGCCTGTGCCAGAGCAGGAATATTCTTCCAGTTCGCCAGGAGTGATGCTTCATCAATAAATACCGAAAGCGATGTAACTGCTTCATTGGTAAGACTATCCAGACAATGTGCCTCCAGGACAAGGTTTCCCGTTAGTGTGAATTGAACCGGTACGGTTAGCAAACCAGTATTCGCGTTCGGAATATCCGCCAACAAGGTTAGGTTTCCTGTTGCGTTCTGATAAATCTGTATCCTGGAATTTGGCTCATTTACTATCATGATAGCAGAAAGCGTTCCTGTAGCGGTAACCGCATCGGTATTTGAGAACCCTAAATCGGGTGTTATCCGCAAACCGGTCACAGCTTTAGGCGTCTTCCTGAACACCAGCCATTTATACTCAATCGTTCCTGTAGCAGTATTCCCCGAAATATCGGCAATGCCATTCAATTTAACTTTCAGCATATAATTACCATCATAATATGTTAGCAGGCGGAACTGGGTGAAGAGGTAATCGCTGCCCGATATTTTTTTAATATCCAACTGCGACAGGGGTTGCCGCTGCCCATCCTTCCATAGCTCCAGCGACGAAACGCCAAAACCGTTAACTGCTTCATTAAACTGAATATCAATTCCGGTAACATGCTGCGAATCAAATCCACCCGTTTTAATCAATGTTATATTGCTTATCACCGGCGGTGTCTGATCGATGGTCCACTCCAAAGTTTGGGTGATCGCACCGCTAACACCTTCAAGTGAAGTGATCTTTGGCAAATCAACCGTAAGCGAATATCTTCCGTCAGCCGACAAAAATGCCTTTAGCCCTGAAACTTTGAACAATTTCCCTTCCATATCCATGGATGTAATTGTAATCGTTCCCGAAACTGCGGTTTCGTTTTTCTTCCAGGTAAAGCGTTCGGGCCACAAAGTGGATTGATCGATTGGTACGTTGAAACGAACAAGAATAAAATCGGCCTGCGATTTTGCAGCGCTGTCAGCAGCCGGAAGTCCGACGAATTCCTCAACAAACGGGATGTGGGCATACTGTGTCCAGGTAGCCTGCTTCCCAGCCTCTCCAAATGTTCCAGTCAAATCACTAATAGCTGCGGTTTGAACATTGAGTACATAATATCCGTCAGCAAGTGTTTTTGAAGCCAGGTTAACCTTAAATGTAACAGGATCAATCTGTGTTACTGTTACCGAAGCATCCATCAATTCCGGGCCGCCCTGAACACGCAATGTCATATCCTGGTATGTAAATGTGGCCGGATCGATTGGTTTGCTGAATACAACAGTCACGGACTTAACCGGTTTTGACACAAGATGCGACGGCACACTGTCGATCCTTACAATCGTTGGAACCGCCTGGTCCTTGGGAGCATATTTCAATTTGTATTTAACCGGACTTGCTGACTTGAATACATCCGTAAAGTGCAGCATATTTTCATAAATTGGCTCTTTCCCATCAGGCAGAGTAACAAAAGTTTGCCAAACATTGCTCAATGGAATAACCTGCCCATCTTCGCGGATAACACTCACAAGTTTATATATACCATTGCCCGGATCGCTCATTTTCTGATAGTTCCAGCCGATCTTCGCAGGTGTTACAAGCAGGTCAGTTTCAAAGTTTGGCGCAGAAATCGGTGCAAGTACCGACATCGCTGATGCAGGATAAACATCTAAAATACCTCCGTTTGACAAATAAATCGCATCCGGCGTTTCCTTCGCGTCCTGAACTTCATTTACCAGAAAATCATTTATACCATCTTCAACGCCATCGTACACATCAATACTGCGGATCAGTTCGTGCATGGTTGCTCCGCTAATCAGGCTGAGATCGGGATTACCACGGCTATCGAGGTGTGTAACTTTTGCATCGTAACTTACAAAATGCCCGAGCAGATCGCTGGTAAACCACCATTGACCGATTGCTGCCGATTTAGGAGCTATATTTCCAAAGTCAATATTTGTCAGGCCTAACTGTCGGGGTTTTCCATTCAGATTTGAACCTATCAACGCAAAGTTAATCGCCAATCCCTTCTGGTTTTCGACGATCTTTGGCTGAGCCGATTCAATTCGAACTCCGTTAGCCGTACCGTAACCATTGTTCTGAATCATTACCGCCAGTTCGGCCGGAATAATCGGCTCAACAGCTACTGTAAGAGGATCGTCACCAAGGATATCGCGCTGCATAAAGTAATGCAGATAAAGATCAGGGCTAGGATTTACATCCAGAGTTACAGGGAATAAAGGTTTGGTAACAGTTACACCTGTGAAAGGATCGAGATATGAGAATGAGCCTCCGAATGAGTAGCTTTTTGGCACCGTGGGAGCAGCTCCCTTTTCAGGAATAAACAGTATGGTGGCGCTACCTTTCAGATCAGGACCTAAAGTACCTGTACCATCAATCGCAGTAAGAATATCAAGCGCCTTGGTATCAATCTGGAAGAGATCGTTACTTAGAATACCGTTTTCATCTTTTATTTCGAGTTTCAGCTTAACCTCTTTCATGGCAGTGGTCTTATTCCCGTTATAAATGGTAAGCGTACCCTCGAAGGCTTCGCGCGTCATAACCAGTTTCTGATCTATCTTTATAGTAACTGATGAACATACTGAACTCCTGCCACCTTCGGCCTGTTCTTTGGTAGTCTTTAATGCATCATTATACATTTCCAGCACATTGGCATAGCCGCGTGAAACAGCATATTTCCCTGCTGTGTCCATTTTGGCTGTGTAGTGTTTCATTTTCACCTTATCGGCGATGTCAGGGAATTGTGTCGTTGGTGAATAAATATGCTGGTTCCAGGCTGCAAGTGTATTATTCCATCGGGTAGCGAAATAACGGACTTCATCAACGGAGATATCTTTACCTACCATCTTTTGCTCAATAAGTGTAACATCCGCTACTGCGAAAAATTTGCTTTGTTTCACGAATGGATCTACTTCGTTAATGAAATCCTTTAAATTAACTTTTGATTTAAAATCCCAGTTCCCCACGATTTGCATGTCAAGACTATCGAGTGCCTCGAATACTGAAAGTCCATAAGCAAGATCCTGCATGGATTGTTTCAGTATAGGCGGCATCTTTTGGGTTCCGCCTTGATGGGCAGTTACCGGAAACGTATTGGTCCGGATGCTTGATTTAACTAAAATCGGAGGATCATTATAACAATCCATCGCTGAACGCATAAGCCCATACGCACAGCCTATCTCTGCCAGGTCCACCACTAGCCCGAGACCTGTCACGCCACAATCGGCAATATCCCACCGGGTTATGTCCATATCACCCAATCCCATCAAACACGATAAAATACCTGCACCGTTTGTAATTACAGGACCCAATATGGGTAAACATCCTATTCCATTAAAAGCCAATGAAATCAGGCATGGTTCGCAACCTACCACAGAGGATCCAACAGCAGGAGCGCCAAGATTAATCGGATTAAACCAGTAAGAACCACTGCCCCTCTGCGGAACAAGAGCAAATTGCCATCCGTTAAACCAGGGTGTGCCTCCGTTGCTCGTACTAGTATTTGAAGGATTTCCTGAACATACCCTTGCGGTAAAATTAAGACCGTGCGATGATTGCCCCCAATGTTTATCTGGTCCACATTCCCAACCATAAATGGTTACAGCTAAATCCTCGCAGGGACCTGAAGCCTCGTTGGAATTTGGCGATTTAGGTGTATCCCTTCGTTTCATAACAACAGGAATCTGAATGGCTTGCTGAGCCAGCAGGTCCATTTTTGCGAAATTGGTCACAAACTCATACTCCGGGTCCGATTGTGGCAGGCTGATCTGTACGTCTTTGGCTGTAATCAGCCCTTTATTGGTAAGGGTAATCATAAACGGGTATGTCTCGTTGTTCACCAATGGAGGCATATCGGTCGGCATCTCCATAATAACAACAGGCACAGGAACATTGGTTTCATATTTCATAACCAGTTCTACCTGGTAACTATCTTGTATTTGTGTAGGTACAACTTCCCAGGTATAAGTGATAGCCTGGAAACTTAAAAAGACGTTCTGCGTATTTTCACGCCCGGGATCAATCACGATGGTATTCTGATAACCTTCATGTTTGTCGGCTTCCACTGTAATCTTATATGAGCCTTCAGGCAGACTGGTTACCTTAAAAACACCGGTGGTATCAGTAAAACCTTCAGCAATTATATTCCCGCTGAACGGGTGACGAACAACCACATGAGCATTCTGTAAATGTGGTTTAGCTTCGGTGAAATAAGTATATTCATCAACTACATCAACCAGCAGGCTTCCGGTTTCTTCCGATACGGCTTCGACACGGTAAGGGATTGTCATTCCTGTTCCATTAACACAATTCAATGCAATGCTACCTGAAACAGGCGTATTCAGAGGCATATCAGCGCTTGGCGTCAGCCGGAGTACTACCGTTGCAGTATCAGACGGTACAATATTGGAAATGATGGCAGGACTGACCAGTGTCATCCAGTTTACGTTGGGAAGGCTTATGGTTACATTACCTGTTTCGCCGGCGCCATTATTGAAAACATTGATTTCGTATAACCTCGATTTCCCTTTGGTAATGGTGGTATTTATGCTCACAGGATCTGATTTCAGTTGACCCTGCAAAGCCTGGCAATAGTAGTATGCAGGAAAACCGATTGTTACACCTTCGCTGGACTTAACTATCAGATCGATAGTTTCATAACCTTTGCCGGGTGAAAGTTCTGTAGCTTTCAAAGTGAAATTGATTTGTTTGGTCTGTGATCCGGGAAGCACCTTTATGGAATCGAAGGACAGTTGGCAACCTGATGGGAGTTTTACCGCTTCGATGATCAAGTTAGATAGAGCCGTCTGACTCATATTTTTTATACCAATAACGCCTGTCAGGGTCTGACCCAATTTCATATCCCATATAATGTTGCCGATTGGATCCCTTCGCATCCCGAGAATATCAAAGGCATCCTGATCCACTTTCAGATTTTGTCCGGGATAACAGGCGCCCACGGTAAAATGACCGGTTTCGGTCAGAATCGGAGTGAATTCCACGCTATAAGTCCCCTGCGCATTGGTTTTTGCCTTTAGTTCACGCCTTGTTCCGTTACTTAAAACGTAAACATCCACGTCAACATTTGCGGCTGGTTGGTTTCCGCTTTTATATGCCAATCCATGGATGGAAACCGGAATATCAGGCATAAAAAAATCCTGATCGACAATAGCCGTTGCAGCGTATTCGGGCAGGATTATAAAAGGTTTCGGAACAGAAGTATTGTTAGTATATAAAAGTTCAGTAAGCGTATTACCGGGATTAGCCTCGGCAATTATTTTAAAATTACCTGTTGAATTTGGCAAAGTAACAGCTTTAACAAACTGGATACTGTCACCAACTAATAAAGGATTGGAAGTTTCATATTGCCCGAGTACCTGGTCAAAATTATCAACCATATCGTCTTTTGACAAGTAAAGATTAATTTTTACAGGACTTGGAGCCGTCAGCAATCCCGTATTACGCATGGTTCCCTTTATTTCGAGCAAGGCGCCGACTTTGGCCGAATCAAGGCTCAGTTCAATAGGTCTTAAACTCAGGTCAGGTTTATTCTGATCCGTGACAAATACATAACAGATACCTGGTGAAAATAAGGGGGCATCTGCCTGAAGCGTAACCATTACGTCGCCATCAGCGATGTTATTGTTTAAAGTATTAATAGGAACCTGTACTGATTTTTGCCCGGCCAGAATTGTTGCTGTAGGTTGAATAGTGACTTTTGTTGCATCACTATACCTGATAATTACTGCTAAAGGCTGATCCGTTGAAGTATTGCGCATAATTGTCAGTATACCCGCAGCATTTTTTCCTTCGGGTAGCGAAACCGGATCGACTGATAAAGTAAGGGTAGGCCCGTCGTTATCGGCAATAACCAATTTTGCCTGCACTATTCCGCCATTATCGGCAGTGGTTACGCAGTTACAGGAAGGCAGGTATATTGAGCCTGAAATAGCAACTGAACGGAACCCGTCAACCTGATTGTTGTCGACAACTCCAATGTTAAATTTTGACTCTGATGTGCCTTTAGGAAGTGTAACTGATGCAGGAAAAAACAAGGCACCCGTCGGAATTGCCGTTAAATTTACCTGTACATTGTCAGTCCCGGATATGCGGCTAATTCGACCCCATGTTGCATAAACCCCGGCTGATTCGGAAACAGTATCCGTCAGAATTTCGAACTTAACCTGCGGCACATCATTATCCACAATTGTTGCTGAAGTTTGCCCGGAAGTATATCCTGCCGAACTGGCGCTGATAATTGCCGTGCTGTTTATTTCCGGAATCTGATCATCGGTTACCGAAACAGTAACTACCGCCGAAGCCTGGCTCGCAGGAATAGTAACCGACGAAGGAAATGTCCATTGCGATGGTTTGTTAGTTGCCAGGTTCACCGTTAAAGCCTCAAGGTTTACAAAATCACGGCTGACGGTAAGAACGGATGTTTGTCCTTCGGTGATCGAAGTTTTATCCAAGCTCACTGTCACTGAAGGGATTTCATCATCCAAAATCCGGATTGTATCCACTGCATCAAGGTAACCCGCTGCTTTTGACGTGATTTTTACATCTCTCGGACCATCAAGATTGTTATTATTAACAGCGCTCAGGTTAAAAACTACCGATGAATTATTGCCGGGAATTGTAACTGATGCAGGAATTGTAACCTGCCCGGATATAGAAACCGACAAATTTACGTTAAGGGCATTGGTAAAATCTCCGCTTCTCGAAAGCACACACCTAACTTGCTGTGGCGAGTTTTCGATCAACGAACTTGTTTGTATATTCAGCGAAAGAATATTAACTATAGTAATGGAACCTGACGAAAGTGCTTTGTTATTGGTCAGGTTTCCGGCATGTTCCACCAGGGTAGCGGAAGGAATCAGTTCAACTTCAATTTTCGCATTTCCTGAGAATTTTAAAATCTCCGGTATTTTAAACTTAACGTTTCTATTCACTGTGCCATGAGATGCAAGGTCGGAAGGATAATTAATATTGGGTTCAAGCAGAAGACGTAAACCTGTGGAAGGAACAAGCGTAATACGTTCCATCCAACCGCCCGAAGCCGCCACATTCCCTGCATTTTCAACCTGCCAGCTGATGAGTAACGAGTCCCCTGGCGTAACATTTGACGTTCCGGCCTGTATATTTTTCACAAGGATGTCGGGAAGCGATTTGAGCGAAACATTTAGCGTGCCTGCCGCTTTTATTGTGTTATTATCCTTGGAAATTTCGGTTAATGAATTGTCATTATCCGTTTTGACAAACAAGTAGTATGTGCCTGAATATTCATTTGGCAAGGAAACTACGATGGCTTGGCTGTAACTGCTGTCTTTAGCAAGTTGACCCTGGTTAGGCTTGACATTAAGAAGTTTATCATCACCGCTGAATGTGGCATCGGCCGAAATGTAAACGGCATCATTCCATTGGGCTGAGAAAGTACTTCCCAAACCTACATTTTTTACCTTGAAATTTGCCGTAAAATTACTGCCTGATTCCACAGAAGGAGGAACAGATATATTGGTAACGGTAAGATCCGGCAATTGCCTGATTTGGAAGGTTTGAACGCTACTTTCAGCGGTTGAGCAATCGTTTACCGACACAATCTTCCAAGAATAGGATTTCCCGAAACCCAGGTTATAAATTCTTGCGGTCGTAGCATTAACATTGGCAAGATAAGGTGAGGTTGGCACCGAAGCGCCTGTTTCCCAGAGAAAAAGATTGTAGTAACTTGTGTTGGCTGTAGGTTGCCAGTAAAGATCGATTGTGGAGTTTTGATTATCAGTTCCGGTTGAAGGAACCATTCCGGTAACTTTTTCTACCGGCTTACAGTAAGCTGTTAATATGATGGGATTTGCATAATCGGGTACCAGGTCGGGCTTAAATTCAAGTTTCTCTTTGATCTCATATATTTTCTCCGAAAAGATATCATAATATTTAAAGTTTATTGAATCTCCTGAAACGGCATCGTTGAATATCAAAACCTTATAAATCATTTCTCCGGTTGGCGGAAACAGAACGGATGCTGTCTGAGCGCCCCTGATTTCGCCATTTATATAGGCAATTAAAGCACCGCTTGGTAAATAGGTGGAGCCAACTTTCACACGGAAAGCCATTTCGGTACTTCGTTCGAACCGCTTCGCCAGGGCGCTGTTAGTCGGGATGGCAGGTAAATATAAGGTTGCACTTACCGCTACAGGCAAAACCATTATAACCAAAAGAAGAAGGTTTCTTATCCTTGTTTTGAAAATACTCCTGAGGGAGGAGAGCGATAATATAGTTGTAACTGAAAAACCTGAAAACAGACATTTCACATTGCCAGAGTCTAATTTTTTCATAATCAAATCGTTTTTTCAACCGTTACTATTTGCATGCAGCTGTTTGAATCATTCAATTAAAGTCTTTAAGTATTAGCAGGTTCAAAAAATGCTGTTATTCCGATGACTTAATAAACTTTTTAATCTCAATTCCGCCTTTTGTTTCAATTTTCATGAAGTATAATCCCGGTGTCAGGCTGCGGATATTGAGATGTTTTATTTTACCCGGAGTATCTGTTTCTACTAGAATGCTTGTGCCAATGGAATTAAAGACTGAAATTCTGCTGATTTCGGATCCTGATGAAATTTCAAGATGATCAGTTACCGGATTTGGATATACTCTAACCTGGGATCGGTTTACCTGGCTGATACCGGTTGCAATCAAATGCAGCTCAACAGGCTTGAACGGCTCGCCATACACCGCATCTGCTGCAAACACAAAATGTTCAGTAAGAGGATTATTGTTTACACTTTGCGTTGATTTCAACTGGAATGTAATATCGCCCGTCGAATTTGAGAAAATGGTGATAAAGAAAACATACCGTCCCAGATCAGGAATTAAGACTGATTCGGTTACACCCCTAGGAACACCGCTCATATACGCAATAAGAAGATCACCTTTTTGCGTTGTATTTTCACCAGCTTCATTAACAAATTCACCAATAAGATTAGCCGAATATTCGAAATCAGCCGGATGAATATTGTAGATTCCATACAGATCATCCAGAAGGAATAAGGCGGGAGATGCGGTAAGCGATTTATGTTTAACACCTGATGAATTATAACGGATGCTTCCAGCTGTTTCAGTTTTGAGCATATATCCGTTTAGTATTCTCATCGAATCCAGATCCCCTACCCAACCTGATGCCGGGTAATATAGTGCCGATGCGTCCTTGCTTTTCAGGAGAAGGCTTCCTGTTGGCAAAGTTGCTTTATCAAATGCTGAATTGAGCAGACTGTTGTCTTTCAACAAATATCCAATGCGGTTCCAGCCAGTGGTAACGGGAATATAAGTCAGAAAAGGATTTATCACCTTTCCGGTCATAGTCATGGTTTGTGCGGTAGCCTTTTTGAATTTCAGCATTTCAGATGAAGGAACTGAAACCAGGTCGCCGAACCAGCCGGTTCCGGTATAATAAACCGATGATGCGGTGGCCGATTTTACATAATCAAGGTTGGCAAGCGCTAAACCCGCAAACACACTTGTGATGGCTGTATTAGGAGGATCTACGCTCATGGATATCCAGTTCCAGCCGGCACTCAAAGTACGGCTGAGCTTCAGATCCGGAGTAAATACTTTAACCTGGTATGTTGTCCGGGTTGTTCCATCTTCGGCTGTAACTGTGTAGGAAACGGGCATGGTGAAATTTTGAGTTGTTCCGCTCTGCGGGTTTATGGATGATTTGTCGGAAAGCGTAAATGACGGCGACAATGTGCGGGTATCCGATCCATAAGGCATATAAATTACAACCTGCAAAGTTGACTGATTAACGGTGATGGAATCGGCTCCGGCAAGAGTGCCCTTTTTAAGTTGCGACTGCTGACTTAATATATCGACATTCTTGATAGTAATGATCACATTATCCACATCCGAGTTGAGTAAACCATCGTTTACAACCAACGAAATTGTAATTGTTGAATCACGATGTACAGCTGGTGCGGTAAAAGTTGGTTTTGAAGCTGAGCGCGACGATAGAATTACATTCGACGGGGCAGTCCATAAATAAGCAATTACATTTCCGTCAGGATCGGATGATAAAGAGCCATCGAGTGTTACCGTCACACCCTCATTCACGGTTTGGTCACCACCGGCGAAAGCAACCGGCTTTTTATTTATCTGAAGGGAAGTAATTGAAACAGTGTCGGCCGGAGAATATGCGACTCCATCAAACACTATCAGCCTGAACCTGTATTTGGTATCATTTGATACCTGGGGCGCAATAAATGTTGGTGCATTACTTTTTGCATCAAAAAGAACTATTCCATCCAGCGATGTCCATGAATATGAAATTGCTTCACCATCAGTGTCATAGGATGAGCTGCCGTCTAGCGAAACGGTGCTTCCTTCGGGATAACTCCGGTCGGGACCAGCATTGGCAACCGGTGGCTTATTAACTTGTATAACAGTTACAATTACACTCGATGGATCTGAGTTTGATGTTCCGTCATTAACAACCAGGGTAAAGGTGTAATTTGTGTTTACATTTACCTGAGGTGCTGTAAACTGAGGTTTTACCAGAGTGCTGTCGTTCAACTTTATGCCGGGAGGTGAGGACCATGAATATTTGAGTGGATTATTATCGTTATCATAAGAAGAAGAACCGTCGAGAGTTACAAGCAAGCCTTCATTTATCCTGATATTTGCACCCGCAACAGCCACTGGGCGATAGCTCACCTGGGCCACCCGTTTCACCTTCCCGCTTAACAAAGTGGAAAATAATTCAGATTCATTGGCTACAAAACTAACCAGGTTCACATTGGTTTGCTGATTTAGCGCCAACGTATTTTTTAACCTGAATATCAGATTACAGACTGTCCCGTTGTTAATTCCAGTACCTGAAGCGCCTACCACATTTAACGAACCGTTGGTATTTACTGACTCCACAATCATTCCCGGGATTGCCGGGTCAATACGTACGAATTTCAAATAATTTGTATCGTAAGTTACAGTTCCGTTAAAACTAAAAACAGCTTTGCCGGGTGGCAGAAGTGTTGTTGAGATTGGAACACGGGTGTCAACATCAAGAACACCATCGGTATTGATTACCGAAAACTGGTTGTGATAAATCAGAAATTCATTGCTGGTTTGCGTAGCCCCATGCGAATCGGTAGCTTTTACTCTCACTTTGCCTCCTGTTTTGGAATAAAGGTTTCCCAAAGCATCGATGCTTGCAAGGGTAGTGTCTGATAATTCGAAAATAATTGGAGGACTTCCATTGGTAACCGTAACCTTTTGAGTTGCGCCCCAGTTCATTGTTCCTCCGTTCGGAGAAATAGTGAGAGTAGGCAGGCTGTATATCTCAGCGTATTCATTAGTGGTGATTGCCAGTAGAGATTCGTTGAAAAGTGCGTTGTTAATGTTTACATAATTCATTCCGCTGTTAACCGCTTTAAAGCCGATATAACATAAAATACCGGTACCTGTAATTCCTGTGCTGGTAGCAAAAGAGATACGTACCAGGTTTGTCGTTGCATTATTTTGAACCGAAATCTGGTAATCACCCTGCACAGCGCTGGATGCTATTCCCTGGATATTGCTATTGAAAACGAGGTCAATACTTCCTGAGAATACTTTTGTGCCCGGAGCAATCTGAATTTTTACCGGAACCAGAAAATTTTCGCCCGGCCAGGCGGTACTATGCGCCACACTAAGTTTAATAGCTCTCACATCAATAACACCCGTGGTATAGTTTACCTCGCCACCTCCATCAGTAACATAAACAGCAGTTACTCCAGGTCCCTTTGCCCTTATTTTGCTCACACCCGATATTACAGCTACGGCAGTATCCACAGTTTTATATACATATGGAGCTTTTCCGCCCGAAACATTCATCTGTAGTTCCTCGCCAACAAACAATGTAGAATTGTCAGGATAGATATCGGGATACGAACGGTTAGCGCAATTGACAAAAGCAGTTTTGATTGTCATTGCGGGAGATCCTTCATTCAGATAACTCTCCGAAGCCATATTCTGAACATAGGTATATCCACCCTGTAAGGCACGGAACCGGAGTTTAAACATATCACCCGAACTTGAAAGCGGAGTGGTTCCGGCACCGGCAATGATTATAGTCCCCTTTGTTTGATTGTTTAAAACTGGGAGACCCCATGAACCCAAAACGGTTCCGGAGGCATCAACACTCAGCAGCTCAACATAGTTGGCATTATAGGATATTCCGAACCTGTAACCGTAGATACCTTTCCCGGTAAGAACAGTATCAGCTTTTACAGCTATACTGAATGTGTCTTTCTCTGTAACGGTTGCGTTTGCAATACTGAAGCCAATGGTCGTCTGCGCAGCAGCGGTACTACAGGTAAGTATAAAATAACACATTACCCTGAACGAGACCGCTGATATTTTACTTATAAATTTGTTCATCTGTTAAAGTTTTATTTTAGTGTATGGTACTCTTCATTCATCTAAAATGCCTGTTATCAATCGAAAAGATTGCCCGCAAAGGTTACCTTTTCTTTGAACGGCTTACTTTATCAGAAGTTTCTTTGAATAGTTGGAATCGTCTGTACGAAGGCTCATGACACAAACCCCTTGTGCTGCTTTACCGGATTCAGAGACAGGAAATTGATAGGAATGGAATCCGCTGCTCAGGCCCTTCAGAGTTCTCCTGAAAATTATCTTCCCCGATTGATCTACCAATTGTATATCTGCTTTTTGATCCGCTTTAAGTGTTGTAAACTTCACATACAGAGTCTGGTTAGCATAATAAATTTCCGGGCCTGAACCTGCCTGGCGGAAATCGGTTCCCAGCATAATATTTTTGGTTGAGAAGGTTGTGGAAACCGCAGTTTCGCTGAGCGTGTATTCATTCGCCAATGCTGATACCAGGCTTACTGTTGACGGATCATAAGACGGATCAATGATTTCGAACTCCAGGGTGACTTTTGCGCTGTTTAGATCCAGGTCGTAAGCCGATGCCAATGAAAGTGCAATTTCTCCGTTTCCGGGAATAAAGCCACTGGCGATTGAAATTCCGGCCGGAAGTTCGTCGGAGTTAATCTTTACAAATCTGATATGTTGCTGATCGAACAGGTATTTCATTTCCAATGACTTGATCGAACTTTGAGTCGAAAGCAATACAGGAATTGAAATTATATTTGAGCCTGATACAGCTGACAAATCAGAAAATGAAACAGATGCAGGATCTTCCGTCACTGCAGATTTCAGGCTGCCTGGTGTAAAACGGCTTATCAGGCCAACGCAATATTGCAGGATAAGAGAAGCATCATAGGAAGTTATAGTTCCGTTTCCGCTTACATCGGCAACTCCTTTTTGCTTTGTTGTAAGTACAATAGTCGAAACTGTGTGCTGCAATACCATGGACGCGTCAAACGGAGTAATTGATCCGTTGAGGCTCACATCTCCCAATACAGGTTTTGCCAGCTGAAGTGCAAAAGGTGTAAATGTAACATAGTCGGAAACACGTTCGCCCAAACCTCCTGGGTTCGAGCTGTGCCGTGGCCCTGTATTGCTGTTCCACCAGCATCCTGTGGCAGTAATGCTACTGGTAGCATTCTGATTCCATACTCCGTAACCGTTAGTGGGATCTGTACCAACAAAATCGCAGTTTGTAATTTTTGGAAGTGAGGTATTAAGAGCAACAATTCCGTAATAATCATTCTTGAACAGGCAACTCTGAATGGTAGGCGAAGCATTGTTCACCGTTATAGCGCCACGGTTGCCTGCATATCCATTGTAATAAAACCAAGAAGCGTTTTTCAACACACAATTTTTAAGAATACAGTTTTCGTCTATGGCTTCGTTGTTAAAATAGATGCCATACCAGTAATTGATCGAAGGTTGATTTGCATCACCATCAGCATAGGTATCGCCCCCGTAAAAATCGTCTCTGTCGGAAGTAAAAACGATTGTGCTATCGGTTGTGCCGCCGCCTAAGGCTATCAGCCCGTTCTGGATGATAAGCCCACCATTTTGCATGAATTTACAGACTACTCCAGGACTTATAGTCAGTTTTGCCCCTGTTCCCACCGTATAATTCTGAAATACATAAGGGATGTTTGCAATACCGGCCAGACTCCGTTTGGAAAGCACGACATCATTGGTGAGGGTCTCGTTAGTAATCCTCACCGCTCTGCCGGTAGTGCCTGTAATAGTATTTCCGGTGGAAGAAGCCGGATAAGTAACCAGAGATGTTGTAAACGGGAATGGAATATTATTGAAAGTGCAATTATCGATTGTCGGTTTACTTGAACCTGATAAGGACATTCCTTCGTAGGGGCCGTTTTCGAATGTGCAATTCTGAATCTTTGGTGAAGCGTTAGTCATCTGTATCGGAATCCGGTACGAATATCTGAATCTGGCATTATTTATCAGGCTGGTGTCATTGGCTTCGTCATAAAAGATTATAGTATTGCCATTATTATTCAGGGCTGTAGTTCCATTCTGCTGCAAATCTTTAGGGCTGCCATAGGCATCATCTTCCATAGTTGTAAAAACAACAGGTTTTTGAGCTGTTCCATTTATATTCAGCTTGCCCCTGATATGCCACAAGCCACTGCCTTTAAACGATAATCCGGCGGGTATGGTAAGCTGATCCCTCACAGTCATTTCTTCGTCGAGGATGTAGGTAATAGTGTCGTACCCGGCAAAGCTTCTGATTGGTATTGTTCCTTTTATTTCCTGACCGTGCAGGCGGATGCCAATGTAAGGCAGGTTGGCAAGCTTGTTGTTTCCCGAAAAAACAGGACTTGCGAACACATCCATATAAATGGGAGCATCGGCCAGGTTATAAAACTGGCAGTTCGAAATAAGCGGATTGGCATCACCCGTAATACCCAACGCGGTGGTATTAGTAAAATTCACTTTCGTTGAATCCATCACCACCCGGCAGCTGTTAATACGAACAGCTCCCCTGGTGGAATAATAATAATTGGTAAGATAACGTATTTCACAGTTTTTGAGGATATTATCAACATCGCTGGCCGTGCCCGAATATTCAATACCATACCAATCAGAAGTTCCAGGGGTAGATGCTGTTCCGTTATTATTGCTGTCGCCCGAAGCCGAATCGTCGTGAATGGAAGTGAAAATTATATTTTTATTTTTAGTGCCAACTGCTTTCAAGGCACCGTTAACAACTAACCATCCTCCTGATTTGAATTTCAGAACAACTCCCGGATCAATTGTTACCACATCACCTGCCGGTATAATCTGCTGGTTTTCGATAATATACGCCACATTGGTATTACCTGCAAAATCCATGGATTTAAGGGTTGGCGAATCAGTTCCAAAACCAATAAGTTGAATACCGATACTTCCTACATTAGCGATGGTACTACCCTGTTGCACAGGATTGCCCTTAGTCAAAAACCTTCCTAAAGGATAATAATCGATATTTACAAATGAGTTATTAATTACCTGCGCATTATCGCTGAAATAAATCCCCCGGTACGAATTTTTAATTTCGCATCCTTTCACAATATTTCCCTTCGTAACCTGTATCGCATAATTATCCGAATTATAACCGGCATAATTGAATTTCCAGTTTTCGATCCGCGAGGTTGCCGTACTGTATAAAAGGACTCTTCCTGAATTACTGTGGTACATGGTTTGTACTCCGTCGTTCTGCGAATCCAGCGGATTTCCATTAGTATCATCTCCTATATAAGTAAAAACTATAGGTTCCGTCAACGTGCCGACCCCGGTAACTACTCCATTTCCAGTTATCTGCGATGAGTAGTCTCTGCATTTTATCACTATTCCCGGATCAATAATCAAAGCTGCTGTATCTACAATGTTTGTGTTTCCATATAAGCAGTACGATATATTATCGATGCCAATAAAAGAGGATTTTTTCAGGTGTGAAATAGCTGTAACATTTGAAGCTAAAATCTTTACCGCCCTGATTTCTTTTAAATTGAACTGAACAGAGTCGGAGGTAAAAACCGGCTGCGCGTTCATATCCATAGCAATGTTATAACACTCAGCGTTTGCTGTAATAGAAGAGCCAAACGTGCATTTCGAAAATTTAGGCGCACTCACTCCGGTGATAACCAGGTTATGAGAATTACCTGTGAATTTACAACTGTCGAAAGTGGGAGAAGCATTGTTGATTCCCATGGCAGCATACTGCTCATAATCATAGGTTGCATTATTAAAGCTGCAGTTTTTAAAAATACAGGCAGTATCAACCGAATTAGCTGTTATATTAATACCAAGCCAATATGAGGCGTTGGGTGCCATATCAAAAGTTATGGGTTTAGCTTTTGTTCCTAGCGCTTTGATTTTACCATTTACAGTAATATCTGTATTCACCATTTTTAATTGAACACCGGGATCAATCAGAAGGCTTCCTGTTTCCGTAACCCGTTTGCTTGAGCTATAATATGGTATATTCAGATTTTTCAAACGAAATATGCCTGTAATATCAGAGAAATTAAGATAGATATAATCGTTGACATTCCCTGTCAATACTGAATTGTTGATCGAATTTAGTACACCTTGCCCATAAAAATAAATCGGATAGTCGGTATTTTTAATTGTGCTATTATCTAAATTTAAAATACCCTGGTCAGAAATCTGCACACCATAAGCGCTGAAATTGTTTACAGTAGAATTTTTCAGGGTAAGTTGTCCTTTTCTGACATAGAGATTCCGGGCATATTCCACTGTACAATTATCAAGTGCCACACTGCCGGTTTCATAATATTCGTATGAAACGTAAATCCCGTCCCAGAAGCCTTTTACCGTACTCCCGTTTGCGGTAAATTTAGCACCGGTAGCTGTCATGGTTCCCCGCACCTGAAGGTAAACCCCGGAATTGAACCGGATTTCAACCCCCGATTGAATAGTGAGGCTAATGCCTGTGTTTACATCAATTGAATTGGTTACAACATAAGGACTATTTGCGACGGTGAGAGTAGTGTTTGTCGAAATGTTGGCGCTGATATTGGTTTGTGCATAGAGCGACAGTGAAACCATCCATGCAGCGAGCAGGAAAAAAATCCGGTTTTTCATGTGTGTAAAGATTTATGAATAGGTTAAGGTTTTTTAGGGTTAACGTCTGGATTTAACTAAATACAACGCAGCTATTATTCTAACAATCCGTTTGTAAGATGAAAAGCAGCTTAATTATAAGTATGTAGGCAATTGATTCTATCCGGAAACAGTTACAGTTCAACGCATCAGGACAGCACAAATTCATTTAACTTTAAACCAAAATGGCTCTATATGTGGGTGCGGAATACTAAGCAGTGGATGAAATTGCTGTAAATGAGTATAATGAAGTAATTACAAGCAAAACTATATTATCATTTGTATTTATTTCTCAAAATTCCGGATAAGATCTTTCATAACTCCGGTAATGCAAATTAAAGTGATCGGGAAGAAATACGCCTCCCCTTTTTCCGTGATTTTTTATTCAAATACTAAAAATCATGCTTTTACAGGATGTTATACGGGCAGGCAGAGTTGTAAATTTATTAATATTCACGAATGCAATTTATCTCAGGCTTTGTGTCAATTATGCAACAATTTACTTTAGGAAAAATCATTAACAAACAATATGGGGTAATGTTTGATGCAATTCAAAAAATCATGGAAAAACAGGAGTAAAACTTCCAGGTTGTATGCTTCCAGTTCATTAATTCCTACAGGATTAGTTAAAAGACAATTCTGATCCCGGGCGAATACAGTATTTCCCGGTTATTTCCTCCCTTAATTGTGCTTCAGCCGGGTAATTACAAGTCTTTCGAGAGTACTCTTATTTCTCAAATTCATTATAGTATGCTAAAGATATGTACTTTTTCCCATATGTGTATCCGAATTAAAAAATATATTTACATTTTTATACTTACATGTAAGTTCCTGACTGGAAAATAAGAGTAAAAATCCTTAATTTTGCCATCCACCTAATTTTTCTATAGATTTCATACTTGATGATTAGAAAAACCGTATTTTCAATAGCCATATTCCTCCTGGTTTGTTCGGCAGCTTATTCACAAACCCGTATACTTTTTGATGCTACCAAAGCTGAATCCGCCAGCAACGCCGATTGGGTAATTGACGCCGATCTGCATAATTTAGGTTTCAACAACGGACCAGCAGTGCTAGGGGGAGGAAGTGAATCCAATCCCCAGCAGTATCCCACTCCGGCTCAGAGCGGCATTACCTCTTCTACCCCACAGGAGTTTTGGAACGGCGGAATTTCTGCCTGGGGAGTCGACCTTGCAAAAAAAGGCTATGTAGTTGAAAGTCTTCCCTATAATGGTAAAATAACATATAAAAACAGTTCCAATCTTCAGGATTTGTCGCTTTACAAAGTGTTTATTGTTTGTGAACCGAATATTGTTTTTACAGCAGCCGAAAAAACGGCAATTCTTCAATTTGTTCAGAATGGCGGTGGATTATTTATGGTTTCGGACCACACTGTCAGCGACAGGAACAATGATGGCTTGGATTCACCTGCTATCTGGAACGATCTGATGAGTAATAATTCCATTAGGACAAATCCTTTTGGCATCACTTTCGACCTTGCTAATTTTTCACAAACAACGAGTAACGTGGCAAATCTTCCGTTGGATTCGCTGCTTCACGGATCAATGGGCAATGTTACACAGGTAATGTGGAGTGCCGGAACAACAATGACTATAAATACAACTGCAAATCCGACTGTAACCGGCATTGTTTACAAAACCGGATCTTCAGCAAATGGCAGCACAAATGTAATGGTTGCTCACGCGGGCTTTGGCGCCGGCCGGGTAGTGGCTATCGGCGACAGTTCACCATGCGACGATGGAACCGGAGATACCGGAGACCAGCTTTATGATGGATGGATTGCCGATGCCAGTGGAAACCATCAGAAACTCATTATAAATGCCACCATCTGGCTTGCAACAGCAACAAGTTACACAGGTTTAAATGAATTATCCGCCAAATCTACTTTCCAGCTTTTCCCAAACCCGTTTTCAGATCAGGCACAGTTGAGTATAGGTCCAGATATTGATATTAAGAGCGGAAAGATGATAATCACGGATTTGAATGGCCGGATACTTCGTGAATATGAATTTGGAATGTCACATTTGTATGTTCTTAAAAAAAACGGTTTGAAGGAGGGTATGTACATGTACCAGGTTATTTGCAATGGGAAAATAGCTGGAAGAGGCAAATTCATAATTTCAGATTAGACATTTTTCAGATTTATGACAAGTCTTCCATTCAGTTGATTTAACTCTTTTATAAGAATTGCTTATGCATTATCTACTAAGAAACATACCTTCCGGATACAAAATGCTTATACGTTGCAGAGCCAAGAGCACCGACAAAATCAATGGCTCATGAACAAAACCGGGAGTAAGCATCACCTGCCTGATTCCGCGAAGCATATACCCTGATATTTATCCTATAGATTTTACCTGATGGCAGTTCTCGTTTTATTCCGTTCCGCTGTATTTATCAGGAATACTCTTCCCGGCAAATTGGCTGATCAACAGGTATATCCGTAATACTCTTAGTGAAGTATACCAGGTTAAAAAGATGAATTACTAAGTTATCCGTTTAGTATGTATATTACCCGGTTGACTGATTTTTATTTTTTATTCAGGGATTACAAGGTCTGGAATTCTGATGGATGTTTGTATGCTACAATATCCGTAAAACAGAATTTAGACACAATCAGTCCTGGGTTGGCAGATTTGATATTACTTTGTACCGGTTTTTCATTCCATAGTAATACGCTTAAACATAAAGTTAACGGTGAGTATTTTCACCATCATGTTTAAAATTAAACTCAATTCCCCAGGAGCATCTTTATGAAAAATATCACAAAACAATGGTTTACGAATAAACGTCTAAAGCAATTACTTCTTCTGGCAATTATTCTTCTTCTGGTATTTTCCCCAGGAGATGTTATTAATGCCCAACATTTTCAGGCAGTTAAAAAATGCCTGTTTGTAAATCCGCCACATTCAGTAAAACTATCAAATGCTGAAAGCAATGATCTGAAATCGCTTGGTAATTCAATTTTTGTTTCTGGCCTGATATTCGATAAAATATCTGCCGATAGTCTTTCCCCAGGCACAATGGCCAATTATAATCTTTTGATACTGCCGGCTGTGAGCGCAAAAAGTCTTTCTCCGAAACAGTTAACCGTTGTAGACGAAGCATTAATGTCGGGTGTTAATCTCCTGTTTTTCGGACCTTCTCAATTGCAGGAAAAACTTGGAATCAAACTTCAGGAAAACCCGATTTCAATCAACCAGATCCGGGACTTTCAATTCCCTGACCTCACCCTGTACTGGACCACAGTTTCAAATGTACGGCCGATTGAATCTGCCGGGAAAAACTATAAGATTCTTTGTGTTGATGATTCAACTGAATATCCAATCGGCATAAGCAGTACTTTAGGCAAAGGAAGGTTCGTTTATTTTTCAACTTATTTTGATCCAAATACCACAAAGGGCTATTCCAGATTCCCTTTCCTGATCGAAACCATCAGGTCTGAATTTGATATTAAAGCCCTGGCTGAACTCAAAACCATGGAAATGTATTTCGATCCCGGGATGCGTGACACGGTTAAAATTGAAAACCTTGTTCAATTCTGGCGTAAGAATAAAATCAAGCGGATTCATGCCGGAGGTTGGTATTACGACAGTGACTACGACTATACAAAACTCATAAAAGCCTGTCACGAAAACGGAATATTGGTGTATTGCTGGTTCGAACCGCCAATGATAAGCCAGACTTTCTGGGATAAACATCCGGAATGGCGCGAAAAAACGGCTACTAACAGAGATGCTGCCATCGACTGGCGCTTACTGATGAACCTGGCAGATACAAACTGTCGCAATCAGATATTTAAGGAATGGAATACTTTTCAGATGAGTCATGATTTTGATGGGGTGAATTTTGCAGAGCTTTATTTCGACCCTTCTCCAGTGGGGCCAAATCTGCCCGAAAATTTCACGCCAATGAATCTACAGGTGCGAAACCAGTTTAAAAAACAATCCGGTTTCGATCCGGTTGAACTTTTTGATGCTAATGGTCCTCACTACTGGAAAAGCCATCCTGCCGATTGGAAAACCTTTGCCAATTACAGGAAAGACCTTTGCTATCAGCTGAAAGATCAATATCTTGGATTCCTTTATAAAATCAAGGAGCAGAAAAAAGATTTCGAAGTTATGTTAACCGTTCTGGATGTAAGCCTTACCCCTGAACTATCCGATTTTATTGCCGAAGACACTCAAAATACTTTGAAACTTTACAAAAAATATGGAGCCACTATGCAAATCGAAGATCCTTCGAACTGTTGGGGACTCACGCCTGAACGCTATTTTAAAATGGGTGAATTTTATCGTAAATACATCAAAGGACCGAACAAACTGCTTTTCGATTGCAACGTGGTTGGTAGTCACGAAAAAGGGGAAGGTGGATTTCCATCCGAAAAGCCAAGTGGCGAGGAGATCAGGCAAATTACCTATAATATGAGCACACATATTAACCGCCCGGTTTTTTATTCCGAAGATGCCATCAACAAAAACGATTGGCTTAATATAAGTAATACACTTGCCCGCGATACAAAAATTAAGGCCATTAAACCAACTGTCTGGTCTTTAACTGCCAATAACACGGTGCTTATACACACCGGTTTAACTTCTGCTGATTTAAAACTGGATGGCCGCAACTGGTATGCCGGCGAAGGAGATGCCGTAATAATTCCGAAAGGAATCCATACGTTAGAAACGAACCAGAATGAATCCTTTAAGCCATTTACAGGGATTATATCCATTTCAGGAGAACTGTTTTCGGCTGATTTCAGAAAGGATGAAATTGGTTTTTCATATACCGAGGATTTTGTTCCCTGCTATGTAACCATTGGCAGACAGCCAGTTTCGATTTACATTGACGACAAGAAAACAGATTGCCCGGTTTATCAGAATACAGATTCAGAATTCACGTTGAAGTTACCGGCTGGCAAACATAAAGTCAAAATCCGGTAAGGCTGAAAATTCATCTTCATAAAATCAAAGTTCATAAAGTTTCTTTGCGTCCTTAGCGGCTTTTTGGGAATTAATTAAGGTTTATTCCCTTGCGATTAGTTAGGACTATTTAGAAAGTTCGTCAGGTTTTTTCTGCAAATCAAAACGGACTGTCTTATCCCATTCGTGTGTGGCCTTTTTGATATTTTCGAGGTAAAATGCTTTGAGCATTACGAAAATCCATAGCTGGCAATAGGTGAAATACATGATGAGAATCAATCCCAGATTTTTCCAGTTATCTTCCTTATCAAACGAAACTGCCAGAAGTATCTCAAACATAAACAGAACAATAGCTACAACCCACACAACCGAATATGGTCCGGGAAGCGGAATGCTGATAATGCCAAACAAACTGAGGAAGAAGAGTATATCCGAAACCAGGATGGCAACAAAAAACACGTAATACAGGGCAAGTGTATAAAGCAGGTCAAAGCGAAGGCGTTTGTTTTTAAAATTGGGGATCTCCTTTATGAATTTGGCAAGTACATAATTGTTGCCACGCACCCAGCGGACCCGCTGCTTGATCCACACCTTCCATTCTTCCGGCTCCTGTTCCCAGGTAATAGCATATGGCACAAATTTGATTTTATACCCAAGTTCATAGATGCGGATGCTCAGTTCGGAGTCTTCGGTCAACGCTTCTTCATCCCAGCCATTAAGTTCGTCGATAAGCCATTTCCACAATATTAAATTTGTACCCGGTAAAGTTGCAATGTTGTGCAGTTGCCAGCGGCCAGCCTGCAGCATGGATTGGAAACTGAGTGTTTCGATATTGATAAATCGCGTAAGCAGGTTCCTGCTTTTATTAACCGTACGGAATTTCCCGATTACTCCGCCAAGCTCCTTGTTCGAAACAAGTGAAGCAACAAGGTAATGCAAGGCCATTGGTTCAGGCGTGTTGTCGGCATCATAAATAGCAATAACTTCGGATGTTACCTGTTTTACGCCAAGATTCAAAGCGCGTGATTTTCCTTTGCCTCCCTGTCCTTCAGGAACATCGTACAATACAACCCGGTCGTCCTTGGCGGCATAGCTCTGTATAATTTCTTTTGTGCGGTCCTTCGAGCCATCGTTAATCACCATGATCTTAAGCTTATCCTTCGGGTAATGAAGTTTAAGCATGGCTTCGATGGTATTTGCAATAACAACTTCTTCGTTGTGAGCCGGGATTAGAACAGTACAGGTCGGGAAATCATACGTTTGCTTATCAACTTCACGTTTTTCCTTCATGGATTTAATAAAGTTGATATAGCCGTAAATACTGAAAATGAACTGGTATCCAATCATAAACCAGATCAGGATGACGGTAATAAGGAAAAGGACTTCAAGTATTGTCATCGAATGAATTATTGTCGTTTAATTATAAAATTACATTTCGTATCGCCTGCGGATAAATTTCAATGCTACAAACATGATAACCAGCATTATAACGGCCAATAATCCATAAATAGCAATGGCACTGATTGACCACAAACTGGCAAGATTAACGCCGTATGTAAATCTGTCGCCGGTTACGATATCAATGCGATGGGTGCCCGATGGCAGCATAACCGTAAAGCAGTCATTTCCTCTCAGAACTTCGAATTCATAATCTTTCCCATCGACCTGAATGGAAGTGGGCTTATTGTTGAGCGAAACCAGCGTTCTTTCATCACCTTTGTATTCGAAAGATACTTTTCTCATTTCATAGTCGATGCTGAGTAAATTACCGCTAATCGAAAGCAATTCAGGCTGAAGTTCATCGGTCGAAAATCCCGGAATATCATTTAAATGACTCATGATAGTATGAGTACCGGCAGGAATCAGGTACAGGTTTTCGCGGTAACCTACTACATTTTCACCATCAACACTAATGGCTTTTATATCTTTAGGCAGTTGAAGGATAAAGGAATAAGGTGAGTTTCCCGTAAACCCTCCATCAATCACATCATAATTTACCATTCCTGAACTGGCATATCCGAAGAAGTTAATATCCTGCGGATTACAACTCGATTCGCTGTAAATAGTGAAACGGGCCGCGCCTTTTGATGCCGCATTTATCAGCTGGTAACTTTCGAGACCTGTCTGCATAAGCGTTGGGAAAGGTGTTACTTCATTTTTGTTCCTGAAGTTCAAAATATTGAGATCGAGCATTAGCTTGGTCGAATCGCTCATTTTCGAAGCATATAACCTGCCCATATCAATATACCGATCCGGATTTGTGGACCATTTATTCTGTGGGTCTTCGGGTTGCAGCATGAAGTTATATTTTTTCTGCAGCTCAATCATCTTATCGGAACTTACTCCATAATATTCAGTAACTTCAGGAGAAAAATACGAATCATAAAAAGTAACAACCACATTGAAACCTTGTCGCGTTTTTGCAAAATTCTGCATTTGCGAAAGCAATGCGTCATGAAGTTCAGTTACTTTATCAACACGGTATTTTGTTACCTGCTCCTTAACTTTTGGATTGTTTTTCCAGTAATAATCTGAATTAGGATTAAAAATATCTCTAAGGTTGTATCCGTAACGGCTATGGAATTCTTTAACAGCCGAAGGATGCATAGGCGTATAAACCTTTGGATCGCTAAAGCCTTTGCCTGCTTCGAAATTCAGCTCGGCAATATTTACACCATCGAAATCATTCTTTTTAAGCAAATCGAGATACACGGCTGTGGCAGCCCTAAAACATTGCTTATCCGTAAGTGCTACCGGATATCGCCACGAAGCTTTAAGAACCTCATCCTTGTGAATATCCTGGTTAAGGTAATTTTTCTCTCTCCATTCAGGGTGATCGGTCCAGAATTTCTGACTTACCTGTGGCGGCTCTATCCATGCGTAAACAAGAATTCCATTTGCATGAGCAATCTTGATCAGGTGAGCATAATCGTAAGTATATTTCGGGTACTGATGCCAGCCGGCAACATGGATTACACGGATACCCTGTTTCACCCAACGCTTTACGAGTTCTTCCTCGCTGGTATTTTTCCGGAAACCCGGATCGAAATACATATCGAGGTTTTCGCGTTTTATCACTGGCTGCAACCCGAAATATCGCCCTATATACTCCATCATATAAGGATAATATGAATAACCGAAAGGAGTCAGTGGATCAAAAGCGGTATTCAGATAAATGATCTTTCCATCCTTAATTGCCCGGCCAATGGCAACCGGCAAACCAGTTGTTGCATCTTCGCAAAAAATCTCATCGTCGGCATTATAGTTGAATTTATAACTCAGCGGGCTGTGACTCCACGAAATGGGTTCTTCGGGATAGAATTTATCACGGATAAAGCGTAGTTTAACCTGGCTGTTTGTAAAGGTTATCCCTAATTTCTGAATGAGGATATTTTTGCGATCAGTAACCAGGTTACCTCCTTTTTCCACAAAACGAACAATGTTGCTAATCGCGGAATTCGAAAGTAGATCAGCGCTTGTGAAAGGAACAATTAGCAGGTTGCAATTATCAAGATTAATCGGCGCATCAACAAATAAAGTATCAACCGGCACATTAAGGCTGGCAAAAACAGAAACAAACGATGATTGATCGAAATATGCTGCGCCCTTTGCAGCCGGGTTCCAGAGGATTTTTACACTCGATTGCTTCCAGTCGGTATTTTTTACAAACGAACGATAGGTTTTATTGAACTGGTTTAGAACCTTATCCTTAAAAGTAGATTCCTTTACTTTGTATTCAACGGCTTCAGCAACATACGTTTCACCGGTTTTCAGTTTAATATTTTTGGTAATAACACCTTTAATCTGAGTATCCGAAAAGGTATTCTCTGTTAGCTTGTTATTCGGATCGTAATACTGCTCATGCAAATAGGAGTTATCCAGGTTAACCGAATACGACTGTGAACCGTTCAGAATTACTTTGTCATTGGCTTTTACCCAATTAGTCTGATCTTTTATATCAATAAATTTAAATCCTTTGGCAGTGATTCCATCAACGAGGGTTTTTAACATATTCAGATCCAGAAACGGATGAAAGAAACCACATGCAACCCCATCGCGCACCTGTTTTATTCCATCGCTACTTGCTATCAGCTTCTGTACAATGGCTTTGGAATCTTCAATATTCGGTTTTAAAGGTACGTATCCCAGGTTTTCGGGATAAATTTTTTGCCCATACAAATCCTTGTTAATGATATATGGAAAATATTGTCCGTAATCAAAGTCGTTCATAACCATTCGTTGCTCAACTGCGGTACTGAAAAACTTTGAAATTACTTCGAGAAAAGTAACAGAAGCCATATAGTGCGGAGTTTCCCACGCAATTGGATGCAGCCCGTTTTTGATAAATTCATCAATCCCAAGCTGGATTTTTTTACGAAAGTCTTCAGCATTTTCATTCAGTATAGGCCTGGCATTGTTGGCATCCCAAAATTCCCCGTCATCGGTCGAAACGCCTTTGTATTGGTGAGTAGTTCCGTGCATTACAATGGATCCTCCATTTTGGATCATGTATTTCAGGGCGTCTACCAACTCAGGGCGTTCGGATAATGGTATCCGTACGTTTTCCTGAGGGTTGACATAAATTGGTACAACACCAACCAGGAAAGGAATTCCTCGTCCGGATAAAATATCGGCAACTTCGCGCAATTTATCCGGGTCGTTCAAAGGTGTGACATCTTCGATGCGGATAATGGCCTGGTGAGATTCGGCATGATTTTCATTTAAAATATCATGAAGCTTATCGGAGAAAAGCAGGTAACGGTCATTTACATCGGCTCCCAGGAAAGGCAAATCCGGCACATAAACCAGGTTAGCCGATTTAACCATATAAGGCGTTTCAGCTTTGGTTTTTGTTGAAAAGGCGGTACCCCACACTTCAACATTTTTTTTGTCCTTTATTAGAATTTTATAGGTCTGCGGAGTTCCTTTCGTAAAAGTAAAAGCCTTTGTCTTAACCATGTCGAAACCGCTTTCCTTATCAAGTTGCAGAACATTGAAGCCATATTTCTTAAGTACATCTGCTTTCCTGCAGTATTCCGTAAACCCGCTGTTGATCCATATTACCGGCTTTGTAGTGGTAAATACATCGTGGCATAATACCGAAGGCGGCTGGTTTTCGGGTGAAAAACCTACATAAAACAAATAATCGTATTTGTCGATGTCGTGGCTTCTGTATGCATTGGTACCAAGCATTGTGACTGCGGTATTAAAGTGGCCCATAAGCTGTGCCAGTTCCCGTCCCTGTCCGGTTGCTCTGGAAGTGATATCGTAATTGCCTTCGACCAGGATCAAAACCTTTTTTAAAGGATAGTTCTCGGCAAAACCGCTCAGTACTGTTAGCGTTAAAACCCAAAAAATAATCAGGCGTATTTTCATACTATTCTGTTAATGATTGATCGTAAGTAATGATATTGATTATTTATGAGGGACAAACTCATCGACTACCTCGTTCGTAAAGCCAAAATAATTCTTTATAATCTGTATAGTCCTTACGGCTGACAAACCATCGCCATAAGGATTGATGGCGTTGGCCATTTTTTCATATTCTGCTTCATTATCAATTAAATTGACTGCAGTTTTGAAAATATTTTCTTCATCTAATCCAACCAGCTTTACCGTTCCGTAGTTAACCGCATCAGGCCTTTCGGTAACAGACCGCAGCACCAGGATTGGAATTCCAAAATGAGGACCTTCTTCCTGTACTCCGCCCGAATCGGTAAATATAAGGTATGATTTTGCCATAATATTTACAAAATCGAGGTAATCGAGAGGTTCGATTAAATGAACATTGAAAATATCCTGCAAAATCGGGTAAACCACCTCGCGTACAATCGGGTTCATGTGCACAGGGAAAAGAAATTCCAACTCAGGATATTTCAGAGCAAGCCGTTTAATTGCCCTGCTGGCACCTTCCATAGGCAAACCCCAGTTTTCGCGGCGGTGCATGGTAACCAGCACAATCTTTTTTCCTTTAGCAACAATTGCATCGAGCACAGGCACCGAGAACTTGTAATTTTCGCGAACCGTATGTTCGAGCGCATCCACAACTGTGTTACCAGTAACAAATATGGTGGAAGGATCCACGTTTTCTTTCAACAGATCATTTTTAGCGGTTGCTGTAGGGGCAAAGTGCAGATCAGTAATAACGCCTGTGATCCTTCGGTTTATCTCCTCCGGAAATGGATTGGACTTATCGTTGGTGCGCAACCCGGCTTCGATATGTCCGACAGGTATCTGATGATAAAAAGCGGCCAGACTACCAATACAGGTTGTGGTTGTATCGCCTTGTACCAGAACCATATCCGGTTTCTCATTTGTAAAAATTTCATCCAAACCGGTAATGATCTTGGCGGTAAGGCTCGAAAGAGTTTGTTTTGGAGCCATTATATCCAGATCATAAGATGATTTAATTTGAAAAACATCCAGAACCTGGTCAAGCATCTGCCGATGCTGGGCAGTGGCAATGGTCAGTACTTCAAATTGTTCGGGAAATTTTTGTAACTCAAGGATGACAGGCGCCATTTTAATAGTGTCCGGCCGTGTGCCGAAAACTACTGCAATTTTCTTTTTATTCATTTATATTTTAAAATAGGAGTGCAAAATTACATCAATATTGGAATTACCAATCATATCCGATATCCACTGAAAATTCAATTTCCTCTATTGCAAGCTTTTTATTATTTCAAATCGCATTAGAAAAGCATACAGAAAATTTACTTAATATCAATATATCAATATGTTAAAAAATAATACTTCCCGAAAAAATGAATTTCAGCCCTAACATGAGTTAAAAGGCAGTCATGATTTTGGATAGTTAAATATCGTTAAATCACAAAAACCGATTAATTATCATATCTCTTCTGTGATTCAAAGCATACATATCAAAACGAATGTAACCTAATTATCTCTGAGTTTGCTTCGAAAGGCAATAACAGACATCATCAGTATCGCGATAAATAATAAAAAAGCAATTATCCATTTATTAATATCAGTAACCGGAGATGGAGTTCCTTCCTCCATTTTCATTTTCACATTCCTGTTTCCGGCAATTGAATCGCTGTTATAGATTTCAGTATAAGTTTCAGCAAATATATCCTGAAGACTGTCAGCTGCTTTAAAATTATGTAGAATCGCGCTTGCATAAGCCAGATTCCTATAGTTTTCGAGCGATTCAAGGGGTGTTTTCAGACCGACTGTAATTTCAAGGCTTTTATTCAGATACCCGAGTGCTTTGTCAATTTCGTTGAGTTCAATCAGGTTTCTACCGATAGCGGTCATTATCACAGCAACTTTTCTTTTATTGTTGATTTCAACATTCCTGTTTAATATTTTCTGATAGATTTCATTTGCCTGTATTTATTTTTTCTGCGATGAATAAATCTCAGCAATTGTCATCAGTGTGTTATCAATATTGTAGGCATCGTCAGCTTCATCACTCATTTCGAGGGCTGTGGTAAGGTATTGCATGGCAATTTCCGGCTTGCCCCAATGCCAGTA
>JBBRYZ010000036.1:0-31226 GCA_038237165.1 Bacteroidales bacterium
CCATCACCGGGCATGGAAATGCTTCAAAGGAACAAGTATCAGCAATGATGAACCGCTTGCTTGTAATTACAGAACAACCAAAATATTTTGATGCCACCGATGCCGTAGCGGTTGCCTGCTGCCATTATTTCCAGCGTTCGCCGGGAGAAGCTACAAAAAATTATTCGGGATGGGGCGCGTTTATCAGCAATAATCCGGATAGGGTGAAATGATTTCGGATTTTAACCACAAATTCCACGAATTACGCACAAATTATCACAAATAAAACCGGAAGAAAGTTGATTGGTCTAAAGTTTTAATTTGAAACCCTGAAACTCTTCAAACATTTCAATCCCGATAGCTATCGGGACTTCAAACATTTAACAACCTACATCAGTTTCTGATACGCCTGCCACCAGCGGTCGGGGATTTCGTCCTGGAGTGCAGTCTGGTAATCGGCGGCGGAGCAGGGAACAATATAATGGCGGAGGTACTTTTCGCGAATATTATCCGAGCATTTTATTTCCATCCACCACCGCTCGGTGGGTTTGCTTTTATAAAAAACTATTCCTTCGTCAAAATCGGTAACCTGAACAGTATAACGGATATAATTGTCAGCGCCTGTTGATGGATGATCTTCCTGTCGGTGGTAAAAACCATCGATAAAATACCAGATCATTTGTGCCAGCAAATGTCCTGTCTGGCCGTTACGGTCCATGGCGGGATTCATTTCGAAAAATCCGGCGGAAGTTATCTTATCGCTCATCCCGGCATAGCGAACCATCTGGCAGGCTTCTTCGCCATAAAAGCCATTTGGCGTGGCATTTGCATTTCCCGGAGCATCACTTTGCCTGATAGCCGACATATCGAAAGAAAACAAATCGGCATTTCTTACAAGAGGTTCAGCTTGTGAAATATCGGCATGCAGTACGCCCAGCCGGTAAATATCGAAAAACAGGTTGCGCATCAAATCGATGGCGCCTTGCTCAACAAAATAAGTCTGGTAACCGATATTTGTGTAATTAAATAAATAGTTGGGCTTATGCAGAATAATATGGCTGAGGTATGAGCGTGAATTAAGCGCGTCTTCGCTTTCGCCCAGGTCGAACATATTATCAACCGCTGCAATATTGATAATATTTTTCCTGTTTTTATATGCCCGATACATAGCATAAGTCAGATCCTGTCCGCCACCGATTATAACCGGAACAATATTAAGTTCAAGCAATGCCTCAACTACAGCCGTTACGGCAAAATAAGTATCATCGGTAGTGTCGCCACGCATAACATCGCCGAGGTCGGCTACTCGTGTTTTGTAATTTCCCGGCAACAGCCTGTAAAGGTATTCGCGCACGCTCATCGAAGCCATGCTACAGCCCTGATTATCAACCGAATTGCGATCTTCATCCACGCCTATAATTGCCAGATCAATATCTGCCAGATCCGGGAAACCATCGTCAACATTATGAGTTATAAAAACCTCGCCTAATCGTTTACCTGTTTGCGCTGCAATATGAGGCAGCATAATATCCTGAACCGGTTTAAAATAGCTGGAAATATGCATGGTTGAGGGGTTGGGTTTTGGGGGTTAGGAGTTGGGGACTGGGGGACAAGGGGACAGAGAGACTAAGGGACTAAGAGACTAAGGGACTAAGGGATTTTGAGATTAGGCTTTCTTTCCACGTGGAACAAATTTCTTTTTTGACGGTGGCGGGGCGGCTTCGCCTAATTTAAGACATTCTTCGAGGGTTAGCGTAACAGGATCAGTTCCTTTTGGTATCTTGATATTGTTTTTGCCAATGGCGATATATGGACCATAACGGCCGTTGAGAACAAGCACATCAGGTCTTTCGTCGAATGCTTTTATTGTCCGGTTGGCGTTTTCGGTGCGTTTTGCTTCAATCAGTTCAATAGCCCGTTCTATGGTAATGGAAGCGGGGTCATCGGTGCTTTTTAAGGAGCAGAACTTTGACTGATGCAGTACATACGGCCCAAAACGGCCAATGGCTACGGTAACATCAGCATCCTCGAACTGCCCGAGCATGCGTGGAAAATCAAAAAGTTTAATAGCTTCTTCCAGCGTAATGTTTTCGAGGGTCATTCCTTTGCGAAGTCCTGCAAACTTAGGCTTATCCGGAGAATCTGTTTCCCCGATCTGGGCAATAGCGCCGTATCGTCCCAATTTTAC
The DNA here is from genome assembly GCA_038237165.1 of Bacteroidales bacterium. Taxonomy (GTDB): domain Bacteria; phylum Bacteroidota; class Bacteroidia; order Bacteroidales; family UBA4417; genus UBA4417. Next base: position 2,168 of record JBBRYZ010000036.1, read on the forward strand.
ATAGATATTCATTCCTGATTTCGGGTCAATGCCCAAAAGCTTTTCTCCTTTAACACGTTCGCCGCTCTCAAGAGTTTCGACCACTTTTTTATGAAAGGGGGTATAAAATTCACCTATCATCAGGTTCCATGCTTTCAGCCCATCAGCAATTTCATCAAATTCCTTTTCTACGCTGGCAGTAAAGTTATAGTCCATAATATCGTCGAAATATTGCTGGAGGAAACGAGTAACCAATTCGCCTGTATCGGTCGGGAAAAGCTTTGACTTTTCGTACCCAAATTTTTCATGCTTAACAGTTTCCTTAATTTTTCCATCTTTCAACGTAAGTTGTATTATATCGCGTGTATTTCCGTCACGATCTTCTTTTACAACATATTCACGTTTTATAATGGTCGAAATGGTTGGAGCGTAAGTGGAAGGACGACCAATGCCAAGTTCTTCAAGTTTTTTTACAAGGCTGGCCTCAGTATAACGCGGCAGGCTGGTGGTAAATTTCTGAACGGCTTCGATATGATGCATCCCAAGCTTTTCGCCTTTGGTAACCGGAGGCAAAAGGCCTTCAGTCTGCTCCGTATCATCGTCGGAGGATTCCATATAAACTTTAAGGAAACCGTCGAATTTGATTACTTCACCAAGGGCAACAAACTGTTCTTTACTGTTGGAAACATCAATATTGATATTTGTTTTTTCGAGTATTGCATCAGCCATTTGCGATGCAATGGTACGTTTCCATATCAGGTCGTAAAGGCGCTTTTGCGAAGCATCGCCGTCAATGGTATTGGCATCCATATAAGTAGGACGGATGGCTTCGTGAGCTTCCTGTGCTCCCTTGCTTTTGGTGGCAAACTGCCGCGATTTGTGGTAAGCATTGCCAAACTGGCTTAAAATTTCTTCTTTTGCCATACCCAATGCGGTTTGCGACAAGTTCACCGAGTCAGTACGCATATAGGTTATTTTACCGCTTTCGTAAAGCTGCTGGGCAACAGTCATGGTGCGGCTTACAGAGAAACCAAGTTTGCGGCTGGCTTCCTGTTGTAGGGTGGATGTGGTAAATGGCGGTGCCGGTGAGCGTTTGCCAGGTTTTTTATCCACATCGGCAACTTTGAAATCAGCTCTGCCGCATAAAGTGAGGAAAGCGTGGGCTTCTTCGAGGGTCGAAAATCTTTTTGGAAGATCGGCTTTAAAAGTGGCGCTTCCCTTTTCGTTATTCACTTCGAACAAGCCGCTTACCTTGTAGGCAAATGTGGATTCGAATTTGCGGATATCTTCCTCACGCTCAACAATAAGTTTCACGGCAACACTCTGCACGCGACCAGCGGAAAGTGATGGTTTTACTTTTTTCCACAGGATAGGTGATAATTCGAAACCAACAAGCCTGTCGAGTACACGGCGTGCCTGCTGGGCATTTACCAGGTTCTGATCAATCCGGCGGGGTGTTTTTATAGCTTCGGATATGGCTGATTTTGTGATTTCATGAAATACGATGCGGTTGGTTTTTGCCTGGTCAAGTTTAAGAACTTCAGCAAGGTGCCACGAAATGGCTTCTCCCTCGCGATCCTCGTCAGTTGCAAGCCAGATAGTTTCGGCACTGTCAGCAAGTTTTTTCAGCTCAGCGATCACTTTCTTTTTATCGGGCATCACTTCATACACAGGTTTGAAGTTGTTGTTTACCTCAATACCAAGCTCTTTGGTCGAAAGATCGCGAACATGTCCGAAACTGGATTTTACAATAAAATCCTTACCCAGGTATCCTTCTATAGTTTTGGCCTTGGCCGGCGATTCGACAATAACAAGATTTTTACTCATATTTTTTTTGCTTATAACCAGAAAATCAGGTGCAAAGTAAAGCAATAAAATTAAATCCACAGGGACTTAATGTTTCTTATACCTTATTAATATAAAATTTTAACATATAGCACAGGGTCATTTTAAAATATTCCTTTAGAATATATATAATTGGATAACAGATAATTAATGGTCATATTTCGCACCTTATTTTGTCGTAAATTTGCAAACTTAAAAAAATCAATACTTACCTCATTTTTGGAATAACAACGTGGAAGTTAAGAAGAAATCATATATTGAAACATACGGATGCCAGATGAATATTTCGGACAGTGAGATTGTAGCCTCCATCCTCGAAGATCAGAACTACGAATCAACTGCCGATATAAAATCCGCCGACCTCATATTGTTGAATACCTGTTCGATACGCGATAATGCCGAGCAAAGGGTGCGCAATCGCCTTAATGAGCTTCATGCCTTAAAACGCAATCGACCCGGGCTGGTTATTGGATTACTTGGTTGCATGGCCGAACGACTGAAGGATAAATTGCTTGAGGAAGAACGTCATATTGATCTTATAGTTGGCCCCGATGGTTACCGACAGTTACCGCAGTTGCTTGAGCAGGTTGAAAGCGGACAAAAAGCTATCAATGTTTTACTTTCAACCGACGAAACTTATGCTGATATCAATCCGGTACGTACCGGCGGCAGTGGAGTAACGGCTTTTATCAGCATTATGCGTGGCTGCGAAAACTTTTGCGCGTATTGCGTGGTTCCATACACCCGTGGTAAAGAACGCAGCCGTAATCCACAAACGATTGTAAAAGAAGCGCGTGAGCTTTTTGAACAGGGTTTTCGTGATATAACTTTGCTCGGGCAAAATGTAAACTCATATAATTGGGAAGATAATGGTGTTCCCATCGAATTTCCGGCATTGCTGGAAGAAGTGGCTGACATAAATCCTTTGCTGCGTGTCCGGTTTGCAACTTCACACCCTAAGGATATTTCGGATGATTTGCTCGAAGTGATAGCATCACACGAAAACATCTGCAAATCCATTCACCTCCCGGTTCAATCCGGCAGCACACGCATGCTGGGAATGATGAAACGAAGCTATACCCGCGAATGGTACATGGATCGCATTGCAGCCATTAGGAGAATCATACCTGGTTGTGCTGTTACAACCGACATTATTGCCGGTTTTTGTACCGAAACGGAGGAAGATCACCAGTTTACCTTATCAGCTATGCGCGAAGTGGGCTATGATTATGCCTATATGTTCAAATATTCCGAACGACCGAATACCATCGCTGCCAAAAAATATCCCGACGATGTTCCCGAGGAAGTGAAAAGCCGCCGCCTCGACGAAATTATTGCCTTGCAGCAGGAACTCTCGCTCAAAAGCAATAAACTTGATATTGGAAAAGAATTTGAAGTAGTGGCCGAAGGTGTTTCGAAACGTTCGGATCAACAGCTTTTTGGCCGTACCAGCCAGAACAAAGTTGTTGTTTTCCCCCGTGAATCCTATGATCCAGGCGACTATGTGAAAGTCAGAATACTTTCATGCACAGCCGCCACTCTCAGGGGCGAACTTATAAAATGAAAACACACCCCAAATAAAGCGGTTTTTTAAGCTAATTATATTTTTTAATTATTATATCTTTGCTGTTTTATGATGCATTAATACAATTTGTTAACTTTTTAGTATGAAGAATAAATTACTTGTACTTAAGCTGTTTTTTTTAACTTTAATCGGCTTGACTGTGGTTTCATGTGTGCCTCTGGCCAAAACCAAATATCTTCAGGACAAGGAGGGTGTTGCTCCTGTAACTGAATTTCAGAATATCAAACCTGATTACAGGATTAAGCCTGGCGATTATCTGTATATCCGCATCCTGACATTAGATCAGAAAAGCAACGAGGTATTTTCGAGCATTTCAGGATCTGCAGCAGGAAATTCGTATATGAACATTACCGATCAAAACCTTTATCTTACCAGTTATTATGTAAATGATTCAGGATACATCAGTTTTCCGCTGCTGGGCAAAATAGATGCCAGTGGTAAAACCATCCCGGAAATGGAAGAGGCTATGAACAAATCGGTTTCGGAAATTCTCAGGGAAGCCAGTGTTGTTGTTAAGTTGGTGATGTACAATATTTCGGTACTGGGCGAAGTTAAAAATCCCGGTAAATACTCCATTTACAACAACAGGGTCAATATTTTCGAGGCTTTGGCAATGGCTAACGACCTTACTACTTTTGCCAACCGCAATAAAGTGCAGATTATCAGGAACCAGGGGAATAAAAATAGCATTGTAACCGTTGACCTGCAGGATAAAAGCATTCTTACTTCGCCATATTATTATCTTCAGCCCAATGATATTATTTATATTGAACCCCTGAAGAATAAATCATATGCATTTGAAACCTTCCCATATGCACTTATTTTAGGATCGATAAGCACTCTTCTTATTATTGTAACATATTTTAAAAAATAATGGATAATCAAATCCCCAACTATAACGAAATGCAGCAGGAGCAGTCGGTTGACATCAAAGCCCTGTATTTCAAATTCCTGAGCTACTGGTACCTCTTTTTTATTACAATAGTGATGGTAATGCTAATTGCATTCCTTTTCAATAAATATACCAAGCCGGTTTATAAAGTTAAATCAACTGTATTGATCTCCGAGGACAAGGGCGGACTTAACGATGCCCAGTCGCTGCTTGGATTTGGAAATATTACCAATACCCAGAAACTGCAAAACCAGATCGGAATCCTTAAGTCGAGATCACTTGTTGCGCGTACCGTAAAATCACTTAACCTGAATTATTCCTGTTTCCTGGAGGATAACTTTCTCACTTCCGAAGTTTACAATGAATCGCCCTTCAACGTGATCATCGACACTTCGCATTTACAACCTGTGGGAAATCTGAAATTTTATGTTACCATACTTTCGGACAACGAATACCGACTTGAAGCGGAAGGTCAGGACATTACATTTTACGACTATAAAAATTACAAAGACAACGGCACAAAACTCGCTTCGCTTAAATATGATCAAAAACATCGTTTCGGAGAACTTGTTACTACAAAAGATTTTGGTTTCCGTATTGAAAAGACATTGAAATACGATCCGAAAGCATCACTTAGCCAGCGCTATTACTTCGTTTTCAATTCGCTTAACGCACTGATCTCCGAGTTTTCGGGTTATGAAATTGAGCCAATTAACAAAGAGTCGTCTATTGTTGAAATCTCACTGAAAGGGAATAATTCGCAAAAGGCTGTTGATTTCCTGAATCAGCTTACCCGCGAATATATCCGGCAAGGTCTTGAAAAGAAAAACCAGATTGCTATTAATACCATCCTTTTCATAGATGGACAGTTGGGAGAAATCCGTGATTCGCTGAATACCAACGAAAATGTGCTTCAAAACTTCCGGACCACCAACCAGATCATGAATCTGGATGCTCAGTCGTCGCAGGTTTATACCAGCATAACCGAACTTGAAAAAGAAAAAGCCGTTTTGCTTGTTAAAGCAAAGTATTACAATAATTTACGGGATTATATTCAGAAAAATAAAGACGATATCAATGAAGTGGTTGTGCCTTCGTCCATGGGAATCGACGACCCGGTTATGACCACGATACTGACTGAACTTCAGAAATTGTATGCTGAAAAATCGGAACGTCTGCTCGGCTCGAAGCCCAATAACCCGATGGTATTGCAGATAGATCAGAAGATTTTAAATACAAAACAGGCGCTTACCGAAAGCATCAAAAATATTGTGAAGACTTCGGATATAAGCATAAAAGATATTGATGGCAGGATTAGCGATCTCTCCGGCTTTTTCCGGAATCTGCCGGCTACCCAACGCCAGTTAATTGGCTTTGAACGAAAATACAAACTGAATGACGCCATTTACACTTACCTCCTCCAGAAACGCTCGGAAGCAGCCATTACCAAGGCAAGTAATACCCCTGATAATGAAGTTGTAGATGTGGCTGATCCAATAGTACAGGAGCAGGTGTTTCCCAAAACAAGTCTCAATTATACCATAGCCTTTTTGCTCGGTTTGATTATACCGCTTCTTTATATTTTAGGCAAGGACTATCTGAATGATAAAGTGGTGAATAAAAATGATATTGAAAAGCATACCAGCCTTCCGGTTATCGGGCATGTGCTGCACAATAAGCACGACAGCAATATTGTTGCTTACACCTCACCAAAATCGGCTATTTCGGAGTCATTCAGGGCATTGCGTACTAACCTGCAATATATGACGCAAGGCAAGGAGAAGTTCACAATACTTATTACCAGTACCAGTGTGAGCGAGGGTAAAACATTTACTTCTATGAACCTGGCCTGTATTTATGCGCAGTTCAATCGTAAAACACTTTTAATGGGTTATGACCTTCGTAAACCTAAGATTTACCAGGATTTCGGACTGAAAAATACGGTGGGGATAACTTCCTTTTTGATTGGAAAAAGTACGATAGATGAAATTATTCAGAAATCGCCGGTACCAAACCTTGATATTATTTCGGCCGGGCCTGTTCCACCTAATCCTGCTGAACTTATTGCCTCACCGTTGAATGTGAAAATGCTCGCCCAGCTTCAGGAAATGTACGATTATATTATTATCGACACTCCGCCTGTTGGTATTGTTACAGATGCATTCTTGCTGATTCCTTATACTGATGTTAATATTCTACTGGTTCGTCAAAATCTCACAAATAAGAAAGTTTTTGAATCCATTGCCAGCGATTTTGAGAAGCGGAATGTACCGAATACAACTGTTCTTGTTAATGATGTGAAACCCGACAGATCAGGCGCAGGATATGGTTATGGCTACGGATATGGCTACGGATATGGTTATGGCTACGGATATGGTCATGGATATGGCTACGGCTATTATTCGGATGATGCCAAGAAAGACGACGACAAATCGTTATTTAAGAAATTGTTCAGCAAGTCGTAGTTTCTGTTAAGATACTCCTACCTAAGGATGAAAGATATGACGAGGGATAATTAGATGGAAATAAGCAAATTAACACCTTGGATTAGGATATAAATAAGGTCTGCTGAAAAACTCAACTATCACCGTTACATTTGCCCGTAGGGCATTTATATCAATAGAAAAAGGATGAGGGTTAAATTAATTTGCCCATAGGGCATTAACAATCAAAATATTATGTTAATCCCCTATGGGGAATAACCCATCATCGACCGATTATTCCATTGACATGTATCCTCTAACGGGGAAAGCCAAAATTACAAATGCAAAGCTTATCTAACTATTCTGTTTGTTTCCTTGCATTCACTAACAATATTTATGCTGTTAATTAATTGTTAATCAACATATTAATACATTTTCAGCAAGCCCTAAATAAATACGATTAAAAAGAAAGGACGACCATTGGCCGTCCTTTCTTTTTAAAATACAATTTGATTCTATTTGAATGCTTTCTCCAACAAACCGTCACCACTTAGTTTAAGCCTGTCGAAATAGGAAGGAACTTCTTTGTTCATAAGCTTATCTACATACATTTTGGCGAGGTATTGTCCAAGCATAAATCCTTGTCCGCGGAAGCCGACAAAAAGACCAAGATCAGGATCAAGTATCATTCGTGGTTCAACATAATAACCTGCCCATACTGCCTGGAATCCAACGGATGAAAGCTGTGGCAACCAATCTATAAAGACTTCGGACACGATTTCGAGAAATTCCTTTGAGTTAACCTTCAGATTTTTACCGGTTTCCATGGATTCAATCTGTGGAGAGGCACAACCGATTATCTGTCCTGTTTCGCCCAGTTGTTGCCCGTAAACGGCGGAAAATCCTTTGTAATTACGGCGGTCGATAAGCATATCAAGAGGTTGCCCGTTTATTCCCATATTAGGTAACCTCCGGGTTATAAATGCCTGGTGCTTAACGGGGTACAGGCCCGTTTCAATACCCAGCTGTTTTGCGAATTTCTCTGCCTCAGGGCCTAAAGAGTTTACAAAGTGCGGGGTATGGAATTCGACGTACTTCTTTTCGTGATCGCGGGTTAATACAATATATTTCCCGTTTTCTTTCCGCACATCAATCAGCTGGCAATCTTCGTAAATCCTGCCTCCTTTTTCCACTCCAATCCTGCGTATAAGATCAATTACACGACCCGGAGTTGCCTGCCAGCAATCGCGGCTGATAAGAGCGGCCTGGTAGTGCTTGCCAAGATTTGGATTTATATTAGGCGAAATTTCTTTCAGATAATCTTTGGAATCAACCATATACGCATCCGACCAGGAGCGCGAATCTTCCAGAGCCAGGTATGTTGCATCGTCATGAGCAAAGTTGATATACCTTGTCGATAGGAAATTGATATCACGGATCTTTTGCAAGTCCTTGAATATTTCAAGGTTATGACGGGCAATATCAGCAATTTCGGGAAGGCTGAATGCAGGTCGCCCACCGGCAATGTTGCGCCACGAAGCGCCACGTCCGTAATTGATCATGGCAGGTTTCAGCCCTGCTTCGGACATATAACGGAACAAAGCACTTCCACCTATTCCGCCACCGGCAATCAAAGCCTGGACTTCGACTACACATGCCTTGCTTTTGGTGTTGTTGATAATGATATTTTCGCGAACTTTTTTAGGAAACAATTCGCCCATTGCAAGTTGGTTGCTGAGCGGGCCACGCGGAGTGGCATCGCCCACAATACTTATTCCCTTGTTGCGGAGCACATGTTTAAGCCTGCGAATGCATCGCTTTCCGCGGCAAGCCCCCATCCCCAATCGTGTGGTATGTTTTATTTCATCTACAGAGATAAATTTACGATCTCCAATGGTAGTTATAATTTCACCCAAAGTAACATCGTCGCAATGGCAAACGTACATTTCGTGTTCTCTTGCATATTCAGTCAGTGCCATAACAATTGGCTCAGGATAATTTTTCTTAACGATAAAGCCACGCACTTCCAGCAACGCTTCTCCATGAATGTCAAGTGATTTTACACGAGCAATATTTGTCTTGTTTGGTTTTTTAAGAATCTTTTCGATGATACCATTACCCAGTTTTTTGCCCTGATTATCCACTAGGTAAACTTCCTGCTTTTCGTCGGCAAAATATTCGATAGGCAGAAAAAGCCAGTCTTTCTTTGGTGCGTAGCCGAAAATGGCTAGTCCCGGACATTGATAAACGCAATCCATGCATCCAATACATTTGTCGAAATCAAGCTGGGGAACCGTGCTGGTAGAGGTTTTGGTAATGGCTCCGTGCGGACAGGCAAATTCGCATGGGTTGCATGCAAAACCATAAAGGCAATCGATTTGAACGAATGGTTTTTCGCTGAAGCGTTCTGTGGTTGGCTTGTGTGGATCCTGAATAACGCGATGTGGATGCTGCTGCGAATCAATATATTCTTTCGAAACGTTCAGATACGTGTCATAATTAACATTTTCGCCCATATCCTGAAGTATCTCATATGCAACCTGGTTGCCACGCAATACGGCACTGGTGCCTTCGCCGATACGGATAGCATCACCGGCACCGTAACAGTTGCGGCCAAATATTTCGTTGCCTTTTATAATGAGTTGGTCATCGGCCACCAAACCAGTGCAGATATTAATCACATCAATATCTCCAATGATTTTTTCGGTGCCCGGAACCGGCTCAAAGTTTTTGCATTCAGCAATTACCGCTCCTACGATACCGGTATTGTCGTCGTTTGGCAACGCTTTTAAAAGGATATGCGAAGTCATAATTGGAATTCCCAACCTGCGGACACGGTTTGCCTGCACAGGGAAACCGCCTTCGAAGGCCTGTGCTTCGATGATGGCTTTTACTTCGGCGCCAGCCTGCATTAATTGGTAGGAAGTCAGGTAACCGATATTTCCGGCTCCCACTGTCAACACTTTTTTGCCAAGAAGAGTCAGTTCGTTGTTCATCATTTTCTGAACAACAGCGGCGGTGTAAACTCCCGGCAGATCATCATTTTCGAAGGTCGGCATAAACGGAACCGCGCCGGTTGCAACTACCAGGTATTCGGCATCTACATAGTAAATTTCGTCGGTGAGCACATTTTTAACAGCAATTCGTTTGCCTTCGAGTAAATCCCAAACGGTACTGTTTAGGAAAATGCCTTCGTGGCTTTCGCCTGCCAGTGTTTTTGCAATATCAAATCCGCGCATGCCACCAAATTTCTTTTCCTTCTCGAAAAAGAAAAACTGGTGTGTCTGCATTAGAAATTGTCCGCCTATTTTATCGTTGTTATCAATAACAATATTATCTATGCCATGCTTCAGCAACTCTTCACGGCAAGCCAGCCCGGCCGGACCGGCACCAATAATGGCTACCGTAGTTTTATAAACATCAATAGGTTTTTGAGTGTTTACTTCTTTTGCTTCGGGTGAATAGTCGTGCGGAATTTCGCTTACCTCCTTCACATTATCAACCTTGGTGATGCAGATGCGGCGGATTTGCCCGTCGACGAGCATTTCGCAAGCGCCACATTTTCCGATACCGCACTCCAGACTGCGCTCGCGGTTCGATAAACTGTGACTGTGAACCGGATACCCGGCCTGGTGCAATGCAGCTGCAATGGTAAATCCCTTTTCGCCAGTAACGGTAGTGCCTTCGTATTTAAAATTAATCTTTTCTGCTACAGGTACTTCCAGAATCGGATGTTCAGTAATTTTATTCATTTTCGTAAAGAACAGTAGTATTTAAGAAATCACTTTCCTAAGTGATTCACGGAGCAAAATTATATTTTTATTTAACGGTAAATCAGGTAATAAATAATTTAGAAAGGTTATATATTAGACGGAATCCATATGAAAATAATTGTCTGAATTGCCTATCGTTGACGTTTAAAGTTGGCATATAAATCCTTAGCTTTTATGGTTAAATGGTCCATGGCGCTGTTGTCATATTTTATTTGCTATAAGCATTTGCATTTTCTGATGGGATTTCCAAGAATAAACAAGCTATTAACGTATACTTCGCTGACTACCTGGAAATTATGGCAAAGGGATAAAATCCCAAACCGCCCGGTGTCCGACACCCTGCGAGTGTTCGGACACCGGGTGGTTAATTCCGCCAGAGAAATATTCTAAAAACTTGTATTCATGTTGTCATTGCTGCAAATAGAGAATATATTTACAAGCTATTAATCCTGAAAACTACCGGCATATTAAAAATAACTCTGACAGGTTTACCGTTTTGTTTACCTGCATGCCATTGCGGCATCATTTTAATTACTCTTTCAGCTTCTTCGTCACATCCACCTCCTATGCCACGCTGAATCTTAAAATCAGTTATATTTCCTTTCGAATCGATGATGAACTGTACATAAACAGTTCCCTGGATGCCATTTTCCAATGCAAACTGGGGATATTTGATATTATCAGCAAGAAATTTCATGCGCCCGGCATCACCTCCAGGGTAGATGGGCATTTCCTCCGCAAATAAAACAGGAGGTTCGTCATTTTTAATCTCAATCACATCTTCTTTCTTCATAGCAACAGGTTCTTCTGTTACATTTACTGGAACAGAGTTGGAATATTTATTACGATCGTCCATGTTAAAGATATCGATGTCACCAGGAGCTTCTCCTGCAACAATATTTGGAGCAACAAAAACTAACCGTTTCGGAATTTCCGAATTTTTCTGAAGAGTCTTAGGAAGCTGCGGAATATCAACATGTGGTTTCGGGACATTCAAAAGATTTACATCAACATCAACAGGAACATATCTTGCCCCGTTGTTCGCCTTATAGCTTAATGCCAGTGGATAAGCCAGCCCTGCAATCATAATGGCAGTAGCCAAAAATAAAGCGCGCACTATTTGCTTGTTGTACATCTTACGTAAAATATAAGCCCCGTAATTCTTGTTTCTGTGCTCAAATACTATTTCATCCATTTGAGCAGCAATTGGTTCCTGATTTTTCATTTTGCTGAGTTTTTAAGGTTTAACGAAAGGTTTATAATTGTTAGTTCATCTATTAGATGCATTATTAATCAAAATTCCATAAACAGCAACCAAGGAGAGGAGTGGATATTTGATAGTCATTCAATGGTCGTTCAGTGGTTTGAAGGACTCAATTGGTTTCGGTTATCTCGCTCCTCTTTAAACCCTCCATCCCTCAGTCTCCCCATCCCATAGTCTTTCCATCCTTCAGTCTCCCCATCCCTCAGTCTCCGCTTCTCTCTTTCCCCGCCCCTAATCCCCAACCCCTAATCCCCAAATCCTTAAAAAAAACTATCTTTGTACAAACTTCCCCTGCGTGGCGCTGCGTTTTTTTAGAAAAGACGATAAAAATGAACTGCTTTCACTTCCTGACGAGCAGCTTGTTGCCCGCTATGTCAGCACGCACGACAAGGAAATTATTGGCGTACTTTACGAACGATACACCCATTTGCTTTTTACAGTTTCCTTTAAATACCTAGGTAGTGATGCGGATGCTGAAGACATAGTAATGATTGTTTTTGAAAAACTTTTTGAGTTGTTGAAGAAATCAGAAATCAATAATTTTAAAAGCTGGATTTATACCATTACCAAAAACGAATGCCTGATGCACCTGCGACACCGGAAGTCGGGTGAGCGGGTAAAAGATGAAAATCTGAAAAATCTGGATTCGGAAATTATGGAATCCGCAGGGTCTGATCATCTATTAAGCAACGGTGATGTGGAACACCGGATCCGTTACCTCGAAACAGCTATTAATGCACTGAGCCCGGAGCAAAAACAATGCGTTGAATTGTTTTACCTGAATGAAAAATCGTACCGCGAGGTTGAACTGATCACAGGATATTCCTATAACGAAGTTAAAAGCCATATACAAAACGGCAAACGCAATCTGAAGCAATTGATGGAAAGGATGGAACGCTATGAATAACATGAATAAAATACCACCAACCCTCTTTACGCTTTCAGGTTGCCTAACTGTTACGACACTTAATTTACTCGTATCAGGATCCTTGGAAAGTGCGGATCTCGCTATGACTGAGCAACATATAGCCATTTGTCCATTATGTGCTGATGCGGCAGAAGGGCTAAAGCTGTGGCTTGAAGAAAATCCTTCGAACGATGAACTTTCTGAAAATCCGGAACCCGCTTCTCCGGAAGTAGCCGGGGATCAACCATTTGAACATTCTCGCCAGTTAAAATCCAAAATTTCAAAACCAACCTCTTTTCAGGATAGGATCAACTCACTGAACAGCCAAATCTGGCAGCGGAATTATAAACATAAACTGACTGAACGAGAAACGGGAAAACACCTGTCGTACAAGCCGTTCGTCTGGCTTGCTGCCGCAGCAATGCTGGTACTTTTCATAGGCGGATTTTATGCCTTATGGACTAGTAATCAATTGGATAATAATAGGCTGGCTCAGAATTTGAAAACGGATTCGGCTCTAAATTTTGATGTGTATGGTAAGTTGCCGTTTCCTCCAGCCGAAACCAAATCGGTTCTTACTATTATGTATGATCGCAAAAAGGGAGTTCAATCGCCACCCATTTTAGCTATAGTAACCGAAGAAGTTCCCCGGGCTGTATCTAATGATGTATTGGTAAAAGGCAGTACAACTGATGATGTTGAATTTTCGGAATACAGGTACATGAAAAAGACTGGAGCAAGAGAAGAAGAATCAAATACCTATAGGGATTCCAGAACCAATCCGGTGCCTTTTGTCGGGCATGGTGGGGCAGCCATGAAAAAAGGAGAAACGGGTGATGAATCGGAAACCGTATTAACATATGCTACCGAAATGCCTTCATTTCCGGGTGGTGATTCCCAGCGACTTAAATTTCTATCCAAAAACATCAGATACCCACAACAGGCTTCAGAAAATGGAGTCCAGGGAACTGTATTTGTAAGTTTTGTAGTAAAAAAAGATGGAAGCCTGGCTGATATAAAAACCCTTCGTGGCATAGGCGGTGGCTGTGATGAAGAAGCCATAAGGGTGGTGAAAAAAATGCCTCGCTGGAATCCCGGGTATCAGAATGGAAAGAAAGTATCCGTTTTATTTAATATGAAGATAGACTTCAGATTGCAATAAACTGATTCATAGATATTCCCAAAGGCAGATTTGTTTTACGATTCAGGAGTAGTGTATGTAAATGGCACAATAAGCTCTGCCAGTGTTCCCGGATGGATTGTGCCGGGGAAAATTTCCGAATACGTGATACTTGTATTTGTGTTATGCTTTTTCCCCAGAAGCTCCAGCCGTTTTCTGATGATTTGCATTCCAAGATGCTTCCGCTGCGAATCCTTGTTTGAATATTCATCGGATTGTTTCATCCCGATTCCGTTATCTTCAATTGCGATTTTCAATGATTTTGCATTGTGTGTCCGAAAACTGATACTGATAGAACCCTGTTCCTTAAGCGAAGCAATACCATGCCAGATTGAGTTTTCGACAATTGGCTGAATAATCATACTAGGGACATAAACTTCATCTTCTTCAAGTGCCGGGTCAATTTCGATTCTGAAATCAAATTTATCTTCCAGACGGATTTTTTCCAGATTCAGGTAATTTGTAAGCCTTTCGATCTCCTCCTCCAGCAGAATCATTGGTGTATTAATAGCATTCAGGTTTTGACGTATCAGCCGTGCAAAGTTCGACAGGTAAATAATAGCTTCGCTTCCTTTGTTCTTGAGAAGGTAATTCTGAATTGAACCCAGCGAATTGAAAATAAAATGTGGATTCATCATCGATTGAAGCGCCTTTTGTTCCAGAACTACCAGTTGAAGGTCAATTTCTATTTTTCTGACCCTTTGGGATTTGAGCCTGAAACCCAAAAGCAACATTATAAGAACCACAATCAATACGAGGAAAGCCCAAAAAGCAGGATACTCAATCAAAGTAGGCCTTATAACAATGGGCAATACCAATGACTTACTCCAACCAGAGTCGGACTTTCGGACTCTGAGCTTAAAACTATAATTCCCGGGAGATAAATTCCGGTAGAAAAGATTAATATCGCTTCCTATTCCGACAATCCATTTATTGCCGGCTCCCTCAAGCATATACGAATATGTTGCCGAACTCGAAAAGTAGCTGATACACCCAAACGAAAGTTGTATGTTGTTTTTGCCGGTTAATATAAGTTCTTTTATGGGGAGTGAAAATATTTTATCGTTCACTGTAATTGAACGGAAGTATGGAATGGGAGGAGGAGCAATGTTTCGGAGCAACGATGATTCCGGGATAATTGTCAGCCCATCGTCGCTTGCTATAAAAAGAGAGTCTTTATTTATCAGAATATCATTAATATTATTGAAACTAATGTTTAAAGGTTTTACAAAAACCTGTTTCCCCGAAATGATCCGGAACGGATTATAACAAATAAAAATATCTTTTAATGTGGACAGATACAACGTTGAATCCTGATACAAAGCTTTTTTGATTTGTAAGGTAATTGGGGTCGTAAAGGCCTTTGTAAGGTTGTAAAATGTGTGCCCTTTTAATAAGAAAAGGCTGTCGCCGTCAATATTAAACAATTCGACTGAATCATTCAATACAAGGTGATCGGGAATTATGGCGCCGTCAAACCGTGATAATTCAGGATAAGGATACAATTGATTTTGCCTGTATATATAATTTCTTTTGCCGTTAATAACAAATTCATTCCTGGCGTTGTAATACGCGTTATTAATTTGTTCGCCTATATAATCAAATTTGGCGTTCCATAAATGATTTGGCGATTGAGTAAAAAAAACTCTGCGTTTATCAATTATGGTAGTATTTAATCCTGAGCGATCCGTAATAATTTTCTTCATCGGTATCGGGAAAAATGTTTGCCGACTATAGCCAACCTGGCTTAAGGTTTTGTTTAATGTTATGTTTCTAAACAAACATAGCCCGGCAACTTTTGTCCCAAGGAGTAGCGTCTTACTATCAAAAAGATATATAATATCAAGGGGTTGAATGGCTTTCGGCACAGTTAAAGCATAGAAAAAACCATCTTTGTCAAGTAAAAATACTTTTTTACTATTCAGGCACCAAATCCCTTTCCCCGAATAGTTACAAAGCAAATTAACACCGGAATTATCAAAATACGAACGATCAAAATGATTTTGATGCAGCACATTATGATTGATCATGTAAATACCATCTGTTTGTGTACTTACCCAAATATTTTGCTCATGATCCTGTAGCAGACCCAAAGCATTTTTAATATCAAACCTCCTGACAACCTTATTATTTTTAAGGCAATAAACACCTTCGTCTAAAGCGGCTATCCACAAATATCCCTCAGAATCTTCTAGAATAGTTCTTATTTTCTGCGTATTACCAGGAAACGGAATTTTTTCCATTCTCATATTGGCGCCTACTTTAACTATTGCATCTTTAAAATTATGCGCCACATAATAATATGTGTTATTCCTTGCCGGAAATACAAATCTGGATAAGATCCGGTTATCCCATGTTGCGGCCTTCCCATTTAAGTCTTGTTGGCTATAAATACCGCAATTGGTCCAGATCATCCATTCGTTTGACGTATTTTTACCCAAATATGAAATCTTAGCATCTATTATCTCGCCGAAGTCTGAAGGAATATTAATATTTTTCAGGAGCAGACCCTTTGATACTTTGTTATTAATGTCCAGCGAAAAGAGTTCACCCTCCCAGTTATAGAAATATATAGTGTGGTTAGAATCTGTATAAAAATCCAGAAAAAAACCCTTCCCGGTCAACAAATTAAGGAAAGGTGAATTGCCACCGTTATAGATTTTATTGTTGTAGTAATAGTTAGCAGTGCCGTTATAATTGAAAAACCAAACCCGGCCTATTAAATCTTCCTTAATACGCACAACATCGTTAGTGCTTAACCCGTCTTTCTTGCGGTAAACAGTAAAGTTGGAGCCGTCATACTTTACTACACCGGCATCGGAAGTAAACCATAAAAATTTATGGCCGTCCTGGCACATCTGGTATATAGTGTTCGAAGGTAATCCGTCGAGTGTAGTATAATGCCGGATATATGGATTTTGAGCAAAGATGCCGGTACAAAATTGCATGGTAATGAAAAACAAGAAAAAGAACAATCTTCTCACATCAAATCGTATTATTTGAAAATTGTTTCACCTTTTCACGAAATTCTATCAGCTTACGCCTGGAAATATTGAGGGTAGTGCCATCTTTCAATTCGGCAAAATTTCCCTGATAACTGGTATAACCTGACAGAAAGTTTAAATTAATAATGGTGGACTTATGAATCCGATAAAATTCCGCACTCCCAAGTAACTTCTCGAACTCGCCCAATGTTCGGGTTGCAACTACCTGCTTGTCATCTTTGAGATGAAGAACGGTATAATTACTTTCGGCCTCCAGATAAATCAAATCCTCAACATTCACTATCCTGAAACCGAATTGTTCAGCAACCGTTATTCGTGTTATCTTACCGTTTTTCGACTGTATGTTATCCTGTAGATTATCAAGGGATTGATGATATACTTCACGAATTTCCGAATAATTCCGACGTAGTTCATGATTATATATTGCCTTATTTACTGCTTCCTTCAGTTCGAATGGATTGATCGGTTTCAGGAGATAATCAACAGCATTAGCTCTGAGGGCGCGCAAAGCGTATTCCTGGTGAGCAGTGGCAAATATCACCCCGTAATTATTGACGGGAATTGAACGCATGAAGGCAAACCCATCTTCCCTGGGCATTGATATATCCAGAAATATAAAATCAACATCTTCATTATCAAGCAGCTTCCTTCCTTCGCTGGCTGAAGCAGCAGTGCCGCACACACGAATTTCCGGGCAATATTGCGCTAATAATATCGTAAGCGCTTCACGGATATTCTTTTCGTCATCAATAATAATTGCAGCATATTCTTTCATCTGTGGGAGTTATTATTTCTGAAGTTCGGATATGCGTTACTTTGTTGCTTTACAGTGTTTTGTTACAGACAAGTAGAACAATGGTTGACAATGAAAGCCAACCTGACACTGCATTTAGCGTTGAAAACATAATTTTTTTGAAACAAATTTACAATAATTAAAATACTATTACTCTTTGAGCGAAAATATTAAACCACCGCGCCATCCCTTTTAATACTGATTTGCTAAAATCTTAAATATAATAACAGCTTAGATATTCCACAATGCACTCTTGATTGTTATAACAGTACCGGTAATAACCGGATAAAAAAAACAGCTGCCTGTTAAGCGGGCAGCTGTAGCAAAAGCGATATCGAAAGGATTGAATAGTGGAAGGAAACTAAGGTTCAAAATTAATCTCAATCCAGTAAACCAGTATTACTTCTTTAGTGAACGGTATGAATAATTGTGTGAAATGCCTTTCAGGCATGATGACCGGTAAATAAAGGAGTTTATTTTATCGGGTATTTTTAATTGTTTAATGTTATATCCCATTTACCGGGAGTCTTAAATTCTATTTCGAATTCACAGGAAATAGAACCGCCGTTAAAGGAACTACGGGTTGAATAAACAATTCTCATCGTACAAGGGAAGGTCACGTTTTCGTAACCTATTTTGGGTCCTACACTAAAAGTGGTGCCACTTGTACAAAAAAAAGTAAGTCCATAAACCGTAGAATTATTGGAACCGTCTTTCATGATTGCAAGCATTATTTTTTCGCCGTCTCCAACCCGGTTTACCGTATATCTTTTAATTCCATTTATTCTGTGTAAATCATAAGGAGCCGGTACTTTAATTCTGGAAAACACATCATTTTTCCATACGCCGAGGGTAGTTGTATCATGCCCTTTCGATTTAAAAGTTAATTTGCCATCGCCGTCTTTTTTGCCGTCTTTCCATAAACCTTTATACACCTCACCTGTTGACCACGTATAGATACCTTGTCCGTTGGGCAAACCCCTTTTGAACTTGCCTTCATATTTGTCCTGGCCTTCTGCTATACCCTTTCCATCGGCAAGACCGTTTTTGCAGTCGCCTGAATATTTTTCCGAAATCTCTGGTTTTAGTACTTTACAGGTATCCTGTGAAAATGCATTAATAAGGTTTAATGCAAAAACAAACGTGAGTAAAAATGATAAGGTTGTTTTCAAAATAGAATAGTTTTAATGAATAAATTTATAGATTATTTACTGCAATAA
The DNA here is from genome assembly GCA_038237165.1 of Bacteroidales bacterium. GTDB lineage: Bacteria > Bacteroidota > Bacteroidia > Bacteroidales > UBA4417 > UBA4417. The sequence continues at coordinate 21,034 of JBBRYZ010000036.1, forward strand.
AAGTAAATTATTTTCTTTTTGAAAATCCAATCACTAAAAGAAATATTTCCAGGTCAGAAACCTTAAAATAGTGTTCGATGAAATTACTACCAACAATTGATTTTGTTGTACGAAAACATTCCGATATTTTTAACTTTTATAAAATAAAATGTTGAGGTAAGTTCATTATCAATAACTTAATACTAAAAGGGGATTTAATACTGCTGTATATTTCTTTCACAATTCCCTTTTAAGTATGTTTTTTCACTCAAACCCAAATTCAGATTACATCCACTTTTTCCTTTTAAACAGGAAAATAAATCCGCCCGAAATCAATAGCATGCTTATCATAAGGAACCAGAAAGCATGTTCCTCCTTCATAAGTGGCAGTCTCACATTCATCCCGTAAAGGCTTGCAATAAATGTAAGAGGAAGCAAAATGGAAGATATAAGTGTGAGGGCTTTCATGATTTCATTGGTACGATTACTTTGCATGGAGTCGAATGTTTTCGCAAGGCCCTCGATGAGTTCTTCATAGTCCTCGATCATATCCCACATTTTCTGGTAATAGTCGAGGATATTGCCCCAGTATTCTTCCATGTTTTCGGCATAACCTTCTATCTGCCCGGATTCGAATTTCTGAAATAGCCTGAGTTGTGGTTTAAAAATGGTATTGAGTAGAATCATGTTTCGCCGGGTGAGGGAAATGCGCTCAATGGTTTTCTCTGCTTTCTTCCCAAAAAGTTCCCGGTTAATCAGTTCGAGCTCAATTCCTAATTTACTGATAAGCGAAAGCGTTTCCTGCATCAGCTTTTCCAATATCTTATATAAAAGGGCATCAGAGGTTCCCGCCTGAAGAATTTCGTAAGGATCTTTCATTTCTTTGGCGCTGTTGAACAGGCTGCTTATCACCCAATGTGGCTTACCAATTGTGATAATATACCCTTCTCCCCAGAAGATTTTCACCTCTTTGGTTTTCAGGAAACGGTTCCAACGGTCGTAATGGGGGAAATGCAGGATTAAAAAATAATAATCATCGTAAACGTCGATCTTAGGTCGTTGATTCACACTCCGGCAGTCTTCAATATCGAGTGGGTGGAAGTGGAAATTGTCTTTCAGAAATCCGAGATCCTCATCAGAGGGGTCTTCAATATAATGCCACTTAATAGTGCCAATTTTAATGGTCTGAATCATAGGTTGCCCTTTTTATGATCGTAAATGAGATGAGATTTACATTCCTGCGTTTTGTTTTGAAATCAACTCCAAAGGTAAATCAATTATTGGAGGTAAAAGAATTTTTCCTTCCGGCTTTTTAGCGCCGACATTATCTTTTCTAAAAGCAATCAGGCGATCTCACCATTCCTGGCTTTTATTCCGTTTCCAGATGATCTCAAACACTGAATCAGAAATCTCCGGAAATGCAGGATGACTAATTTCGAACAGATTATATATCAATGCGTATCTTTGCAGAAATTTTGCAATACTACCATGGATCAACTTCCCCTCAAAGCCTGGCTTCCGATTACCCGCGACGAAATGCTCGCCCGTGGCTGGGACGAAGTGGATGTGGTAATAATATCGGGCGATGCTTATGTGGATCACCCGGCTTTTGGAACTGCTGTAATTGCCAGAGTTATTGAAAATGCAGGCTTTACAGTTGCCATTGTTCCACAGCCTAACTGGAAGGACGATTTACGCGATTTCCGCAAATTTGGCAAGCCCAGACTTTGCTTCGCCGTGGCTGCCGGCAATATGGACAGCATGGTGAATCATTATACAGCAGGAATTCGTCTGCGTTCGGATGATGCCTATACTCCCGGTGGAAAGGCCGGTTTCAGACCCGATTATGCGACGGTGGTTTATTCGCAAATCCTTAAAAAAATATACCCGGACGTGCCGGTTGTGATTGGTGGCATCGAAGCGAGCATGCGCCGCCTGGCACATTACGATTACTGGTCGGATACGCTCAAACCCTCCATTCTGATAGATAGTGGCGCCGACATCATTGTATATGGTATGGCCGAAAAAGGAATAGTGACTGTTTTAAAAGGATTAAATGAGAATCCTGATCCAGGCTTGCTGACGGATATTCCACAAACCGGATTTGTGGTAAGCGAAGAGTCTGTAGGCGTATTTAAAGACAAAGAAAAATCCATTACGCTTCCATCATACACTGCCTGCCTTCACGATAAAAAAGCTTTTGGCGAAGCTTTCAAACATATTGAACAGGAAAGCAACAAGGCGACAGCAAAACAGTTAATACAGCATTCGGGCGATAAGGTTGTGATCATTAATCCGCCTTTCCCGCTGATGACTACTAAAGAACTGGATGCGGTTTATTCCTTACCATATACCCGGCTTCCTCATCCAAAATACAAAAAGCGAGGCACAGTTCCGGCGTACGAAATGATCCGCCATTCGGTAACCATGCACCGGGGTTGTTTTGGCGGTTGCGCTTTTTGCACGCTTAGCGCGCATCAGGGAAAATTTATTTCGAGCCGTTCGGAGAAATCCATTCTGAGCGAGGTGAAAGCCATTACCGGGATGCCTGATTTTAACGGAAATGTTTCTGATCTGGGTGGTCCGTCTGCCAATATGTATAAGATGCAGGGTTTCGATCTTGATATTTGTGAAAAGTGCAAAAGACCTTCCTGTATTTTCCCGTCAGTATGTAATAACTTGAATACCGATCACAAACCTTTGACCAGTCTTTATAAGCAAGCAGCAGCTATCAAAGGAATTAAAAAAATCTACGTCGGCAGTGGAATCCGGTATGATATGCTTATCGGCCGTAGTCCGGAGGATGATAAACGATTCGGATTGACCGATTACACAAGGAACCTGATAAAAAATCATGTTTCCGGCAGGCTGAAGGTAGCGCCTGAACATACCAGTGACCACATTCTGAAAATTATGCGCAAGCCTTCGTTTAAGCTGTTTCATCAATTTAAACAGGTGTTTGATAAACTGAACCAGCAGGAAGGCCTCAGGCAGCAGATCATTCCTTATTTTATTTCGAGTCATCCCGGCAGCGAACTCAGTGATATGGCGCATCTGGCCTGCGAAACACGCGAACTTGGATTTCAACTTGAACAGGTCCAGGATTTTACACCTACACCTTTAACGCTGGCGAGCGCTATTTACTATTCAGGCGTTCATCCATATACCGGCGAGCAGGTATTTACAGCCCGCAGCCGCCAGGAAAAAGAAGAGCAGCGGAAATTCTTCTTCTGGTACAAACCCGAAAACCGGCAATGGATCAGGCAATCACTGGCAAAAATAGATGAACCGACACTTGCTGACAGGTTATTGGGCGGGAAAGGCCGGTAACAGTGGTAAGTTTGTTCTTTAAATTGAATATTGATTTTTTTGAAAGAATTTCGCGAACCTGTAACAAGATTTCGAGTCTGTTTTCACCAATAATTCATACTGTACGGGGCAATAAGTGTATTGCTCACAGCAGGAAGATCAGTTTTATTCTATGCAAATATCATATAATATTTGACTCATCATGAAGCCTCAACCCATAGAAGGACAGGAAGATCAGCCAGTTTTGATAGCCGGGATTTATTTCGATGGAATAATTAAAACCGGACACGAACTGTGTTTAACTACTCCTGAACAAACACTTCCTATAAATGCCCTGTAGAGGAAACCATGATTATGGGCTCCCAATACTATGAGATCTGCATTATAGCTGGTGGCTTTTTCGATAACAGATTCTACCACAGGTCCTTTAACCAGTTCATAGTCAGCCTCAATACCGCGTTTCTGAAGAAATTCTGCCATTGAGGACAGATCCTTCATAATCCTGTCATCTTCTTCTTTATCGTCAGTTGGCAATACCGGTTGTACGATTTCGTTCCCAATATAGGTGGGAACCGGTACTTCAACATGCAAAATACGTACCTGGCATTTAAATGCGGCGGCGTATTCAGCAGCAGCTTCAACCGCTGTGCTGGCAAGGTCCGAAAGGTCAACAGCAACTAGTATCTTGTCCATTTTTTGAAAATTAAATTGTAATTTAATCACTACAAATATACTGAATATCACAGGTAAATGCAAGCCTTCTGTATACATAGATCGTCTGTATTGATAAAATCAGGCGTTTGATCAACAACCTGCATTGCGGATTACAAGGAAAATATTCAATAGTTTTTTAGGGGTAAGCTACTGTTTTACCGGAAGCCATTTAAAAAAGATTTCTAAAACAGACATTAAATTTGAATAGGAACTAAGACTGTTTAAATTTAATAAAAAGTCCCCACCCGCATTGTCGGTGGCGCCAATGAAGCCTGACTGCATTTACAGGTAAAGTAAAACATTGTTTGTATATTGGATACGATGATCCGTCGCATGCCATTGGTACGGAAGAATTTGTCCACAGCGAATTTATACGGGTTCGTGATGAGATAAAAGAAGGGTTTTGGAAATCTTATAATGTATCAATCTGATCATTAAACTATTAATTTTTGTGATAGCAACATTCCAAACCCGGAATTGGGATTATGGTTATTTAAAGACCGGTTTATCTTGTAAAGTCGCATCATAAAAAACAGAATAATTATGCGTTGCAGGCAATGTACCAGAACGGGTATGTGTTCGCCACCAACCCGTTTTTAAAAGGAATAAATATCGAAGCAGAAAAAATAAATGCGTTCCAGGCTTTTTCCTTAAAATTTTCAGCACAAACTACCGGGACAAAATATTGGCAGCAGTTATATAAATACCCTCATTACGGCGCAGGACTGTATGTGGCTGATTTTTTTAACCCCGAAGAAATTGGAGTTCCAATTGCCATATATGGGTTTTTCGATGCTCCTTTTAAACGATGGAACAAACTTACGTTTAATTACATAATAGGGTTTGGGGCCACTTTTCACTGGAAAGCTTTTAACCCTGTTACCAATCAATATAATATTGCTATTGGCGGTCGGGAGTCTTTCCTGATTGATGCCGGATTAAACCCTGAATACCCTCTCACACGCAGAATTGAAATAATCGGAGGTTTCAGCCTGACGCATTTTTCGAATGGAGCTTTGAAAAAGCCAAATTTCGGTATCAATACATTGGCACCTAAATTAAGTTTAAAGTATAATTTTTATGACAAACCTGTTTTTGTAAAACAGGAAATCCAGGCATTTGCGCCTCATAACGAATGGCTTATATCTGCTTTTGGCGGACTAAAAAATGTAATATTCGATTCGGTTGACGTTGCCATACTCGAAAAATACAAAGGAGTGGATTTCCCTGTTTTTGGTTTCTCCACTTTATTTAACCGGCAGGTAAGCTATAAATCAAAATTCGGAATAGGGGCGACTATTACTTACAACGGCGCAGTAAATGCCCAGGCTATAGTTGAAAACAATGATCTGGAGACTGAGTCAGGTAAGTTCGGCGATAAAATCATGATAAGCATTTATCCTTCGTACGAACTGGCAATAAATAAAGTATCTATCGTGCTACAACCCGCGGTTTATCTGTATCGCAAAAAATTATCCATCCAATCACCTGTTTTTCACCAACGTATTGGGTTAAAATACTACTTCACAGACCGATTATTTGCTGGCATCACATTGGTTGATTACAAATTTCATGTTTCCGATTTTATTGAATGGACTATAGGTTACCGGATTAAGTAGGATAAGTTTCAACTTCAAAATTCCTTTAGATTCCCGATTTACATTTGCAGCAGTTAAACCAATAAAATATCTTAAAAATGAAAAATTTAATGCTCATGATTGCTGCTGCAATCTTAATTAGTCTGAATGTCAGTGGTCAAAATGCCAAAGATGTCCCTGCAAAAGTAAAATCCGGTTTCGACCAGAAATTTCCCACTGCACAGAAAGTAAAATGGAGCAAAGAAAACGCTAACGAATGGGAAGCCGAATTCACCTTTAACGGCAAGGCTTACTCAGCAAACTATAAATCGGATGGAACCTGGCTCGAAACCGAATATTCCGTTGCTATGAATGAAGTTCCGGCTGACGTAACAAAAACACTTGCTAAAGAAGCACCGGGATACAAACTCCTGGGATCAGATATTTCGGAAACGCCAAATGGAATAGTGTATGAATTTGACATAAAAACCGGCAATGTAAAAAAAGAAGTGGCCATAAATGTGGATGGAACTCTGGTGAAAAAAGAAACCAAAACTAAAAAAGGAGAAGCAAAGGACTAAGGGTTTACCTGTTTCGCCAAGCAGCGGTTATGACCCATTAAAACCTGTAGAAGAATATAAATCTAAGTTTAAACAGAAATTCACAAAATGTCAATATATTTGCTCGGACAAAAATAAATCTTTTCACCGGGAAGCATGCATTTTGGTGTTTGCTTCTCTGAAAAGATAAATCATTTAAGAATCATATAGAAAACTGTATTATAACAGGGAACCATTAAATACCGGTGTGGAAATATCAATTGCCAATAAGCTAATAAAACGGAATCACATTTTTAATGACTTGGGTTATACTATCAGTGTAATGACAAATTTTCTTCAAAAACAGGGTTCTTCAAAAAACATTCAATACTTAAAAGGCTCTGAGTATGCTTAAAAAGTTTAAAGAAAATGTCCTGAATAATTATTTACCCGTAACCATTTTATTATCAATTATTACAGTAGTAATACCGGTTAAACAATACCTGATTAATAGCTATAATAATTATACGATATTTCAACATTCAGCAAACCATTTCTTTCAAAAAGTAAATCCCTATATTGAATACCCTCACGAATACAGAGACTTGTTTTTGTATAATCCCAGCTTTTCCGTTTTGTTTATACCATTTGCATATCTGCCAACCCTTTTAGGGATGTTTTTATGGGTAACGTTGACAATAGGAGTATTCTACTATGCAGTAAGGCTTCTGCCTATGGATAAAAAATCAATCTTATTTATACTGTACTTTACTTTCCTCGAAATTATAAGTACTGCTTTAAATATGCAAACCAATTTGTTGATTGTTTCAGGCATTATGCTAACATTCATTTTTCTTGAAAAGGGTTCCTGCGCCAAATCATCATTCTTCGTTAATCTTGGCTTTTTTATAAAAGCATATGGAATCATTTCCGGGATATTTATTATCCTTAAACGGCCTCAACTTAAAAGTTTTCTTTATTTGTTGCTTTGGTTTTTACTATTATTCTGTTTGCCATTAGTTTATTATACACCCGGCGAATTCATCATTCTCTACAGGCAGTGGTTTAACTGTTTATTACAACATCATGAAATTAATATGGGCTTATCAGTAATGTCGTTTATTGAAGGTCTGTTCCATCTTAATCTTTCGGTGTACTACGTGCAATTGTTTGGAGTATTCCTGCTGTTGGTTACAATTCTTATAATAGCACTGAAAAAGATATATGAAGATGTAAAGTTTTTCTTCCTTGCTTATATCCTGATCTGGGTGATTATTTTTAATCAGGCAGCGGAAAATGCCACTTATATTACGGCTGTTACAGGCAGCGCTATCTGGTATGTTAATTCAAAAAAAACCTTCCTGGATAAAACACTTATAATCATCACCTTCATTTTAACTGTATTATCACCATCGGATCTTTTCCCCGGCTATCTGCGTAATCATTTTGTGAAACCATACAGCCTCAGGGTATTGGGGCCAATGGCAATTTTTCTAAAAATTCAAATCTCCATACTTTTTGACCATGTTAAGTTTGGCCATAATAATTCCGCTGTACAACCCTCATAATGACTGGTTTGAAGCAATTTGCGATTCAATTGCAGGGCTTGATTCTATTCTTATAAAAGTTAAATATTCTATTGTTCTGGTGAATGATGGCTCTAGTGATTTTGACGAATCATTAATTGAGACTTTAAAGACTAAAACGGATAAGGTGGTCTATCTTTCATACCCCTTAAACAAGGGTAAAGGCTACGCAATTAAATATGGATTAAGTAAAACCAGGGCTGATTACTATATCACTACCGATATCGATTTCCCATTCGGGTATCGGGTTATAAAGGACATATTTGATATACTAAGCAATTCCCCTATAAGCCTTGTAATCGGGTTGCGCGATAAAGAATACTTTAAACTCTTACCTTTGAGGCGAAAAATAATTTCAAAAGCGCTTCATCAACTCAATTACCTGCTAACAGGATTTAAGGTACACGACACACAAGCCGGAATTAAAGGATTTGACGAGGAGGCAAAAAAGGTAATGCTTTCAACAAAAGTAAATGGGTTTCTTTTTGACCTCGAATTTATCCGTGGTTGTTTAACAAAAAAGTTAAATCATGTTACCATCAATATACATCCCAGAAAAGGGATAAAGTTCTCTGATTTCAGGATGAAAGTAATTCTAAAGGAAATTAAAAATCTGATTCAAATCCTTCTGCAATTTTGAAACCCAAAATCATATTAACATTTGACCTTGAGGAGTTTGATCTCCCGCTGGAATACAATTTCCCTATTACCGGGGAATTGCAATTCAAAATCACCAGTTTAGGTCTCAATCAATTAGTTGAAATTCTTGACCGTTATAAAATAAGAGCTACATTTTTTACAACTGGAAACTTTTGTGATAAATATCCTGATAAAATTAAGATGCTTTCGGAAAAGCACGAAATTGGTTCACATGCATATTACCATTCAAGCTTTAATGAAGAATATTTGATAAAATCAAAGCACATCCTTGAATCAGTTACAGGCAAGCAGGTAAATTGTTTCCGCATGCCATTACTTCAAAAAATAGATTATGACAAACTTAAGCAAGCAGGATATTTGTATGATTCATCAATAAATCCCACTTTCATCCCAGGTAGGTACAATAATTTAAAACTTCCCCGAGTCCCATACGAAATAGAAAATTCCGGAATTACAGAATTCCCTGTATCGGTAAGCCCATTATTTAGATTTCCTCTGTTTTGGCTGAGTTTTAAAAACCTGCCATTATTTTTATATCGGGTTTTATGTTATTCCACATTAAAGAAGGACAAATTTCTTCATTTGTATTTTCATCCCTGGGAATTTGCCAACCTTGATCAATTTAAAATTCCTGGTTATATCAAAAACCTAAATGGGGCGCAGTATTCAAAAAAATTCGACAAATTAATTAAGCTTCTTTGCAGCAACGGAGAATTTGTTACAGTTTCTGAATTCCTTGGAAACAGGCCCCTCTGATTGTTTGTGAGTATGTCCAAAATTTTAGTTTGCGTTTTATTATTACAAATAAGGCTGTAGTTTATAATAGCATTGCAATGAAAAATATTGATTATTAGAGTGTTAATGACTTTGTGGCAGGGGGAATGATGCCACTAAGGCATAAAAACACGAAGAATTCACAAAGTTTACAACGACAACCTAAACTACAGCCACGAATATCTTTAAACACCTCATAGCAATCTATTTGCAACTTTCTTTTGTGAAGACAAATTGATAATCACAAATTCAACACTACGAATCTTTATGATGTCTTTAATTCCGGCAGGAAGTTAATTCCAGGAAGCAGCCAAATAATTAATTGTGTGCATCATTTTGGGCCTTTCGTTTATCTAATATCTTTATTAGCAATCTCATCAACAGGGATTTGGTCAATTCCCCCATCCTATTATTTTATTATTGTCTTCGATTCCTTTGTATATGTAATGTTCTTTAAATCCTTGATAAACAAACACATCTAAAACTCTGGCTTTTATAGAGTGGTTCCTTGGATAAAGTATCCTTTGAAACAAGTTTCAACTTCAAAATTCCTTTAGATTCCCGATTTACATTTGTAGCATTAAACCAATTAAAATCCAAAAAAATGAAAAATTTAATGCTCGTGATTGCTGCTGCAATCTTTATTAGCCTGAACGTCAGTGGTCAAAATGCCAAAGATGTCCCTGCAAAAGTAAAATCCGGTTTCGACCAGAAATTTCCCACTGCGCAGAAAGTAAAATGGGGGAAAGAAAATGCCAACGAATGGGAAGCCGAATTCACCTTTAACGGCAAGTCCTACTCAGCAAACTATAAATCGGATGGAACCTGGCTCGAAACCGAATATTCCGTTGCGATGAGTGAAGTTCCGGCTGACGTTACAAAAACACTTGCAAAAGAAGCTCCGGGATACAAACTCCTGGGATCCGATATCTCGGAAACGCCAAAGGGGAAAGTGTATGAGTTTGACATTAAAACCGGCAATGCAAAAAAAGAAGTGGCCATAAATGCAGATGGATCACTCGTAAAAAAAGAAGCCAAAACAAAAAAGGGAGACA
>JBBRYZ010000037.1:0-31001 GCA_038237165.1 Bacteroidales bacterium
ATGGAAAACTCTATTGTTTATCCTGCGGCGAATCCGAATACAGGCAATTCCTTTCAGCAGCAGCCGATGAAGACGAATACAACTGTATTGGCAATCCTTTCGCCTGCTAATAATTAACCTGGCGCGCCAGAAGCCATCATAAGTCCGGAGGGCACCGGCATATTTTATGACAACTACAATTTTTGAAGGTACACTGACTTTCAATTCCCCGATATCACGGGAAACTTCTTTCAACAATACCCTTTTATCCGAAAGCACTAAATCCGAAATTACCATCAAAATTCATGAGGATGGCACTGGATACGCTGAATGGGAAATTCCGGAACTGGATGAATACGAAGAAATTGGACTCTCATTTGAAGGCAATGTCCTGATTGATTATGACGGAGTTTTCTCACTTCCGCCCGAGCTTGTGCAATACCTCAGTATCCAGGGCTATAATATGACCTGGGCAGAGTAAGTATACATTTAAAAAAATAAGCTGGTCAAGAACCAGCTTATTTTTTGCTATCATGTCAACCCCTTTGATTCATGCATAAGTCATATATAAGCCATACATAAGTCATATATGATTGCACTATTGTAATAAAACGGTGCCAAACAAGCATAAAAAAAGCAGTCCCGATTTTCGGGACTGCTCTATTAAGGTAAGGCTGTTTTTATTTGCCTGGTTCCGGACCTGGATGTTCATCCACTGCCGTCTGGCTAATCGCCGAAACAACACCACCGGCAACTGCCAGGTACCCGGCAGTACTCAACAGAGCGACCGGCAAAGCCACTGGCATTGCCAGGATAGCTGCAGAAGTGGTGCCCAGGATTAAACCGATGTTACGAAGTTTCCGGAAAAACTTTGGAGTAGGGGACTTGATCCGCTCCATGAGATTCATATCATTTGCTTTCATGAGAATGTTCTTTAAAGGTTAAATGTTCAAAATTTTCTATTCTCTTTTCGAGAAACTCAACTCGCTGGCAAAGCAAGTCGTAACGGCTCTTAAACTCAGTCTTGATCAACATGGTTGTGGTTTTTACTTCCGACAGGTCCAGTTCCATTTTGCGAAAGTCACTGTGTAACTGTTTTATGAAGTAAGCTACCATACTCAGCAACAGACTGATGATAGAGCCGAAAATTATCTGGATTTCTGAAATCTGTTCCATGGCGCTCTGTGCTTTACAGGGTGATAATCTTGTTTTCAATCACGATCTGGTCGTTTCCCTTCAGAATCTGCTCTAGTAACTTCGGGTAAACCTGCTGATAGGCAAAGTCTGACATCAGCACCTTAAAATCATCACAGATCTGCATCCAGTAATGAGCGATAAGAGGACAGCCGCATGTATCCAGATGGGTATTCCCCCTATGGAAAAACACCAGGTCGAAGTTGGGCAGCCCCTCTATTTCCACCATGCCTTTGTGCATCTTGGGGTAATCTTGCAGATACTTGATGTGCATGCCGGAGGTTTTGTTGAGTATAAGCTTGAAAACTCCGGTTGGAATACAGGTTTGCCCAGGTATTTTGATTTTCCTGATGCTATCTTCAAGCAGATAGCTGGCGAACAATCCGTTGATATAAAGATGGCTCAGGGTACTGTGTTTCCCCTGAGCCACTCTGATGATCCTGGTTTCCATCACAACCCCGATCTTAATAAGCGTCAACTACTTTCATTGCGTTACCGCTGGCGAAAGAGTAATAGTTTTCACCTACCTTCTGGAAGAACTCAATTCCGGCCACGGCCATGATGGTACAATCAGCCGGAATGGGATCTGCAGTGTCCACATCAGCATTCAGAACCGTTTCGGGTACCGGAGCATAAAGATCCAGGTAATCCGAATAAGTGATGGCCGAAAGCTCATGATTATCTGCATTGATAGGTTCGTAAGTGTCGCTGGTAGCGTTGTAAGCGAAATCGCTTAACACGCCAAGCCCGAAGATCAGACGGAAATGGGTTGCCCCTGCAGGTGCATTGATTCCATCCATGGGATTGAAAGCTGCCACTGAATAATCAGCAATACCGCGTTTCACATTCTTTACAAGGTCTGCACCGGCTTTGAAGCAGGAATCGAAATTTGCATTCTTGTTGAACGTGATTCCTTTCAGATACTGCCTCTGTTCGCTGATAAGGATAGCGCGATACCCACGAGGTTCAGATTGATCCTCCAGATTGATTTTCTTCATAACACCGGTAAGTCTTCCGGTAAGCTGGCTGTCGCTCATCTTTCCAAGAACGGAGCTGAAAACCGAACGTACAGAGCGACCTGCTTTAGCACTGCCTCCAAATTCGTTCATGTTTTCACGGGTGCGCTCAAAAGCTGGAGCTGATGCAACCTGGTCGCCCGTAGGTCCACCAACCAAACCGGCAAAATAACCTTTCTGGCCTTTGATTTTGAAATGTCGGATGTCGCCAATAGTTCCCACATATTTGACGTGTCCTTTTTGTCTTGCCATTGTAGTAAAAATTAAGGGTTAAATAATTTGTTGACTTTAGCCTCTTTTATTCTCACGCAAACCCGGGAAATGTGTGTTAAAAATCAAGGCATTGATGTTTACAAATATATCTGTAAATTTGTAATAAGTCAACTATTAAAACAGTGACATACAATGACATACACTGACATTTTACATAATATTCAGGAAGCGAACCTCTAGGTTAGCAAAGTTTTTGACGGAGATAGTATTGCAGTAATCGGATTGAATAACCAGGAGGAGAAAGAAATCCGATTGTACGGAATCGATGCTCCTGAAACCAGAAACGGGAGAAAGCTTCGAAAAGATGAAGAAAAGACCAGGGTAGCGGGGGAGATGCTCCGGTTCATGGGGAACCAATCAAAAGAATTTGCTCTAAGGCTCTGCCCCCCAGGAACCAGAGTAACTAGCTACACAGAATCTGGCAATGAAATTGATTTCTTGGGCCGACAACTTGCTTATGTCATTCTTCCCGACGGAACATGCCTGAATGAATTATTGATCGCTGGAGGCTACGCAAAAGCAACTCCTGAGTATTATTGTAGTGAATTACCATTATACCAAGTAATGAATTGGGAAGCTAAACTTGGAAAGAGAGGTTTATATGCTATTGGCGAATTTTGAAAATATAAGATCAACCTAAAAACATCAGTTACCCCAGTAAAATCAGTAAAATAATAATGTTTCCCATATATTTCCCACAAAACAAAAATAGTGCTATAACTTGTTGGTTATAAGCACTATTATATGTGTAAAAGTGACCCCATCGGGATTCGAACCCAAATCTTCAGAACCGGAATCTGAAATTCTATCCATTGAACTATGGGGCCGGAAAGAATGATACTGCAAAAGTAACTAAATTCTGATTGATTTTGCAATTAGATCCGCACATATAGAAGCCGGAATTCCAATCTGCAATATAAATAATCCGGAAGAACACATCCTGCACGAGATCAGTTTAAAGTTGTTCAGGTATATCAGTTTTAACGCGTTTTATTTTAATATACAAATAGTACGCACTTGAACAGAGAACGCCGACAAGGACTCCACCCAATACATCGGTAGGGAAATGAACACCCAGGCACATGCGTGAGTAACCAACCAGTGAAGCCCAGATAATACAAGGAACTATAATAAACCATTTGCGATAAACCAGTCCGGCAATAGTTGCAAAGGCAAATGCATCAGTTGTATGTCCCGACGGGAAGGTTGGACTTCCACCAGCACTAAGCTTGTGGATAAACGGATATATTTCGTAAGGCCTCGGCAAATCAATAGCGTATTTTAAAATATTTGCTACAATAGCCGATATTGCTACCGGGATTAAAAGAAGCAGCGCATTCTGCCGGAGAATGATATCTTTCTTTAAAAGTGCATTGATCAATAATATAGCGGGTATGCCGAAAGCCAGGGCGGCTGTGGAATTTGTGATTGCCAGAAATATCGGATCTAAAGCCGGGTTCCTGTTTTCAAAAATCGCCTTTAGTATCCCTATATCAATACTTTGTATATTCTGTACCAGTTGCAATATGACTAAATTTGTTAAGCTGCACATTTTACGGAGATTGAGTATTTGCGATAAAGTTGCAGTAAAACTATATCGATGTAAAATTAATTGTATCAGCCGGATATTTTGCGACTGTCTGAAAATAAAACTGTGGAGCTAAACTTTCGCATTAATCCGATAGGGAATGATTAGATGCTTAAACTATCAAAATTCCTGTTATAAGAGCCAGGTGATTAATCTTAAAAAGGAATCATTCGCTTTAAGCCTAAAGTACAGATTATGAATATATCACAGAACTCTTAAGTTGATTTATTTAGATAGTTTTGCAGTAGCAAATCTCTTTTAAATATGAATTATATGATTGATAATCAGACCAATTATGGTTAACTGAATAATCCGGAACCCAGTAATGGGGATTAGTTGCTTAGCTTATCCATGGAAGTAGTTACATCAACCTTTATAGTTTCTGAAATATTTTTAATTACGGCCTTTGGAATAGTGATTTTATAATCTTTCGGCGCCACGTTAAATGTTGCCACTCCAAGTACTTTCCCGGCTTTAACTTCGAGTGTGCCGTTTACTTTTTCTTTATTTGTCACACCATGCATGGTTAGGTCGCCTTCTGCCTCAACTTTATAAACTCCGTCTTTTAACAGATTTACGTCCTTGATATTGGTAATTTTTCCGCTGAAGGTTGAATTTGGATATTTATCCGATTCCATATAATTCTCATTGAAATGCTCCTGCATGAGGGCTTTTTCGAATTCGAAGCCGCGCATCATCACTTTGAAAACAAAATTACCGGTTGAAAAATCAAGGGCACTGTTAACCTGGCGGTTTATACCTTCAATCTTTTCTATTGGGGTGTCCGACGAAAATTTAATGGTACCGCCCTTTGTCATGTATTTCTGAGCGTTGGCAAACGAAATTGTCAACATAAATACAGTAAACAGGATTGTGATCTTTTTCATGATTCGTAAATATTTTAATTGTTGAAGTCGTTTACCAATAAGAGTAACCATCGAACCCTGAAATTATTATATTGTAGCTTTATTATTTCTTAAATTTTAACATCTAACTATCTGGGATATAGAATCTGAAAATATAGAAATAAATGTGCCATCTTGAATATCTTTGATTTTTCAAAAAAATATCAACTTACAATCTCTGTCGAGAGAAATTATCAGTTTTAAAGGAAATGATTAACGCTTGAAATGAAGGTTTTTATGTTTCGTCAGTATCCGGATAACTCTAAGGATATCTTTTCATATTATCATGCAAATAAAATATATCCTCGTATTTAAAATCTTACATTTGAACTTTTATTAAATCAATAAACCTGAATGCCAAAATCAAACAACTCAATTTTTAAAGGCAATTTCGTACTGGTGTTTTTTGCCACCTTGTTAATGTTTACTGCATTTTATATTATGCTGCCTACGCTTCCGGTTTTCCTGACCCTTGAATTGAAAATTGATGAAAGACAAACCGGCATTATCCTCGCTGTTTATACCCTGGCCGCTTTACTCATCAGGCCATTTACCGGTTTTATGATCGACAGGCACGGACGTAAATTGTTTTATATATTTTCTTTGTTTTTGTTCGCTGTGCTATTTACAGGCTATCCGCTGGCCGGTGCTTTTGCGCTTATGCTGATTGTGCGTTTTGCTCATGGCATGGTTTGGGGAATGGCCACAACTACCGGAAGTACGCTTATAGTCGATATTGTTCCGGCTCAACGACGTGGCGAAGGCATAGGTTTGTATGGACTCGCCATGACAATCCCTATGGCATTGGGACCCCTGATCGGACTTAAACTCACACAGAATAATAATTATACTTTGATGTTCTTATTTGCAGGTTCGCTTACTTTGGTGGGATTTGTGCTTACCCTGATCATTAAATACCCCGTGGTGTCGGATACTGCAAAAACCACATTCTCGTTTCGTAACCTGCTGGAATCTACATCTTTGCCCGTTACTCTCAATTTATTACTTGTAAATATCAGTTATGGCGGATTGGTTTCATTTATTTCGATCTATGCCTTAAGCACAGGAATTGGCAACACCGGACTGTTTTTTATCGTTTTTGCGAGTGGAATTACCCTGACGAGAATTTATATGGGTAAAATTTTCGATAGGCACGGCCCAAAAGCGCTTGCAGTTACCGGAATTTCGTTACTTATAGCAGGGCACCTTATTCTGGGACTGATTTTGAAAATGCCAGGATTTATGCTTGCAGCTTTTCTGCTTGGATTGGGAAACGGGATAGTATTTCCAACCTTTCAGGCTATGGTAAATAATCTGGTTCCTTCTCAGCGACGTGGCGCTGCCAATTCCACGCTTTTCTCCGGTCTTGATCTGGGGATCGGCCTGGGAATGTTGACAACCGGGTATTTGGCACAAGTCATAGGGTTACCCCTTACGTATCTTTCTTATGGTGCTCTGAATTTTATTGCACTTTTGTATTTCCTCTTTATCTCGCTCAGGCACTATTCTAAAACTATACATCAGTAGCAGGATAAAGACTTCAAAAGAGACAAAACTCCGGGAAACAGGTACCAGAATCGCATAGCATGCTAAATAATATCAGTTATATCATTATCGGAAACTTTAACATAAAACATATCTTATTATTTTACAGATAGTTATACATATCAATAAAAATACTACCTTTGCCGCTTTAACTGACATTCGCATTTTAAGACGCGCGAACAGGGGATCAACCCTTTACTTATTGCCTATAAAACTATTCATGGCAATTACTTTGGGAATATCATTCCCAATTTCTACCGAATAAAAACTTTTCATTGCGAAAAATTCTGAGGGCGTATGTCTGCCCTCTAAACTAATATTTATTACTAAAATAAAAATGCAATTCGAATCACTAAACCTTATTGAACCCATTTTAAAAGCTGTTAAAGAAGAAGGATATACCATTCCAACCCCAATACAAGCAGAAACAATACCCATAATTTTACGTGGTACCGACCTGATTGGCTGTGCCCAGACCGGAACCGGGAAAACGGCTGCCTTCGCCATTCCAATTCTACAATTGCTCAGCGCAAACAAAGTTTACGACAGGAAACGGAAAATCCGCAGCCTTATCGTTACTCCCACGCGTGAACTGGCCATACAGATCGGCGAAAGCTTTAATGCTTACGGTCGCCATACCGGTTTAACAAATACCGTAATTTTCGGTGGTGTAAATCAAAACCCACAAACCAATACTTTACTCCGCGGTGTCGATATTTTAGTGGCTACACCTGGTCGCTTACTCGATCTTATCAATCAGGGATTCCTGAACCTCCGAGATGTTGAAATACTTGTACTCGACGAAGCCGATCGCATGCTCGATATGGGTTTTATACACGATGTAAAACGAATTTTGGCTTTGGTGCCAAAGAAAAAACAAACTCTTTTGTTTTCGGCTACCATGCCCAACGAAATTGTGAAACTGGCGGCAAGCATACTTAATAACCCGCTGAAAGTCTCGGTAACACCACAATCGTCAACCGTGGATATTATCAAGCAATTTGTTTATTTTGTTGATAAAGGAAATAAAAACTCGTTGCTGGTTAATATACTAAAAGAGCAGGACATTAAAACCGCACTGGTTTTTACGCGTACCAAGCACGGGGCGGATAAAGTGGTGAAAATCCTGTTGAAGAACAATATTACAGCAGAAGCGATCCATGGCAACAAGGCGCAGAATGCCCGGCAGCGTGCGCTTACAAACTTTAAGGCACAAACCACGCGGGTATTGGTTGCAACCGATATTGCCGCCCGTGGAATTGATGTGGACGACCTGGAATATGTAATCAATTTCGAAATGTCGAATATCGCTGAAACCTATGTTCACCGTATTGGCCGTACCGGTAGAGCCGGCGCCAAAGGTACCGCATATTCATTCTGCGATGCCGAAGAAAAGGAATTTCTCCGTGATGTTGAAAAACTGATTAACAAACGGATTCCGGTTATCGATAACCATCCGTTTCCTTTGATGGATCACAATCCTGTAAAGGAAAAGAAACAACAGGGAAGAGGAAACTCCGGACACAGGGAACCAAGACCCGTTGCAGCTGCCAATACCAGGAGATGGGCGGGAAGATCGAGTACAGGTAGGTAATTTAAATTTTGCGATAGAAGTATTGTTCTATTTTTGCTTATTTCTCACATCGATTCTCGCCTTCGACATACGTTCACGCAAGCCACCTCCTTCCAAAAACTCCTTATCCAACGTCTTGATTTGTTGAGCTAGCAGATAAGAGGTTACATTAATCAAACTTATTAAAACATTAGCGGAAACTTCAGGATTAGGATTTTCTATCCCTTTAGTTTAAGTCTCGTAATTGGCGTTAGGTATTTTGTGTTTTAAAGTCAGTTTTGGATAATAAGGATGCGATTTATCCCAATAGGTGAGTTTGTTGTTTCGTAAATAGTCTCTATAGTCTATCAATAATTCTTCCAGCGATGCCCGGGCTACATTAGTCAATTTTATCTCCATCTCCTTTGAGGTGCCTGATGCCATGCTGGCTTCTGCAATATTCTGTTTCCCCGATCGGGCCACTTGCACCATCTGATCGATAGTACGGTCATAAGGGTGAAAATATTTTTTAGTAAAATATTTCGTACCATCAAATATAATTTCTGCTTTCTGGTATGTTATCAAACGCTCGTAACCTCCATATTTGGGGATAAAACCATCGGGGTTATATTGATTGTCCATTGAGTTCTATTTTAATTTGTTTTGCATCGGTCGACAATTACGACAATCAAGACTTTTGTCTTCACTGTCGAAATGGTCGTCAAAGTATTCCCAACAAAGATAACCATAAGATAATCTACTGATTATCATCCGTAAACCTTATATCCTTAATATTTAACTGTATATTTTTAACTCCGTTCCATTCGTTTTCTTCAATATAGTAACAGATATTCATACTTTGTCCTTTTGAAATGGCATCAAACTTTTCGCCTTGCTGAAAAGCTATTCCAGAATAAGGATCAGAGCGAACCGATTCCTGGTAAACAGTGAGCTTAACGTGGTTTTTACCTACAATACGTGCATGTCCGGAATCGACTGTATCGTGTGTCATAAAAACCGGCGACATATTTCCCGGGCCGAATGGCGCAAACTGTTTCAATATCCTGATAAATTTGGGAGTTATCTGGTTCAGGTTCAGTTCAAGGTCAACTTCTACCTCAGGAATCAGCATTTCATCCGTAATGCTGGCCGAAACAATTGAATTGAATTTTTCCTTAAATGCTTCAAGATTCAGGGGTTTCATTGATAATCCTGCCGCATACATATGCCCGCCAAAATGTTCGAGCAAATCGCTGCAGGCATCAATGGCATCGTACACATCAAAATCCTTCACCGAGCGCGCCGAACCGGTAATCAAACCATTCGATTCCGTTAATACTACCGTTGGCCGGTAATAGGTTTCAGTTAAGCGCGACGCAACAATTCCTATTACGCCCTTATGCCATTCGGGATTAAAAACTACGGTAGCCTTTGCATTTCGGAGTTTATCATCTTTTAAAATAATATCAAGAGCTTCAATTGTAATTTGAGTATCCAGTGTGCGGCGTTCGGTATTAAAGTCGTTGATGGTTAGAGCAATACCGGCGGCGGTTTCCATATCAGGCGAAACCAGTAGTTTTACCGAATTGCGCCCGCTTTCGATACGCCCGGCGGCATTAATACGAGGGCCAACCACGAAAACCATATCGCTAATGGTGAGTTCGCGGCTAAATAGCAACCTGGCATCTTCACCGTCTTTTTTAATGTCATCTTCCGCTTTGCGGATAATATTGGCAACACCCAGTATGGATTCAATTCCGGGACGTGGGTTTGTATTGATGAGTTTTAAACCGAAATGAGCAAGAATGCGGTTTTCGCCAATAATTGGAACGATATCCGAAGCTATGCTGATGGTTACCAGGTCGAGGTATTTGTATAAGCTGTCGAAAGGAATATTGTGCGTTTGAGCATAAGCCTGTATCAATTTAAAACCAACTCCGCACCCACACAGTTCATCAAAAGGATAAGTAGAATCAATCCGTTTAGCATCGAGAACGGCAATAGCCTCTGGCAATTCGTCCCCCGGCCGGTGGTGGTCGCAGATAATAAAATCGATGCCACGCTCATTGGCATACTGAACCTTGTCGACGGATTTAATTCCGCAATCCAGGGCAATGATCAGCGAGAAATTATTTTCTTTTGCATAATCAATTCCCTGAAAAGAGATGCCATAACCCTCATTATACCTGTCGGGAATATAGTAATCAAGGTTCTCAAATCCGTTTTCCTTCAGGAAAGCATACACAAGTGCCACTGCTGTGGTTCCATCTACGTCGTAATCACCGTAAACCAGAATTTTCTGGCCTCTGGCTTTGGCAGTTTCGATGCGGTGAGTGGCTTTGTCCATGTCGTTCATCAGGAACGGATCATGTAACTGGGAAAGGTCGGGCCTGAAAAACGCCTTGGCTTCTTCAAAACTGGTAATGCCCCGTTGCACTAGCAGTTCAGCTAATGCATTCTCAATCCCCAGCGCTCCGGCTATGCCCGAAACCAGGGAAGAATCCCCTTTTTGCTTTAATACCCAGCGTTTTTCCATTATTATAGTGATAGTCTAAGGGCAAATATAAATTAAATATCGAACATTTTATCGCGAATTTATAAACTATTATCCGTTAAAAAACAGCGATAACAGTGAGCACCCGCAAAAAGCATTATTCTTAAAATGTTGAACGCATGGCTTCCACAGGATCAAGACGTGCTGCAGACCAGGCAGGGAACAATCCTGAAATTAACCCGATAATGCCGGATACCGACATACCGATTATTATATTTTTTAAGCTGAGTATCAACTCCATACCACCTATTTCACTAACAGCCACTGTCCCGAGATATATCAGGAATAAACCAACGATGCCTCCTAACAACGCTAAAAAGACGGCTTCGAAAAGGAATTGCTGAAGAATGAATGCATTTCTCGCGCCCAAAGATTTTTGTATGCCTATCTGTGCAGTGCGTTCTTTTACCGAAACAAACATAATATTGGCAATACCAAACCCGCCGACCAGCAGCGAAAACCCGCCTACTATCCAGCCAACAATGGCTATAACACCAAATACTTTATCGAAAACCTGTGTTATTGCGCTTGTTTCATTAATTGAAAAATCATCCTTGGCAGTTGGTTTCGTTTTCCTGATTGATCGCATTATGCCGGTCAATTCATCGCTCAGAGCTTCGTTCGAAACATTTTTTTTTCCTTTAACCACAATTGATGCTTGAATATTGTCACTGTTGAGATCAATGAAATTTCGGGCAAAATTAACCGGCAACAATACCCAACTGTCCTTTGAACCTCCAAAAGCAGCATCGCCGTCTTCTTTAAATTCTCCTATTATTTCGACTTTCCGTCCAAAAATCGATATTTCTTTACCTATCGGATCGGGGGTGTCTTTCAGCAGCTCTTTAGCGATCTTACTTCCTACAATGGCAACCGGCCTGCCGCCCTGTGATTCAGCCATTGTAAAATACCTTCCGTCACTTATATTTAGAGTACTTACTTTGTCAAATTCATACGAAGCCCCGATTAAAGCAGCGTTTTCGAAAGTAACTCCATTCGACTTTATATTACGCTGAGTGGCAACATAATATCCGCAGGCTTCGGCCAGGTTGCTGCGTTTCTGTATTTCTTCCATCTCCGGAAGACGTGATTCAGGACGTTTCATATAATCCCACCAGGCAAATTCGCCACTGGGAGCCCAAGGCCATTTTTGAATATACAGCACATTGCTGCCCAGCTCTTCAATGTTTTTACGCAGTTTCATTTCGATACTGTCGAAAACAGTAAGTACCGAAATAACAGAAAAAATACCTATTGTTATGCCTAAGAGCGACAATAATGTCCGGACCTTGTTGGCAAAAATCGCCCGCATAGCAAAAGCAAACGACTCACTAATCAACCTCAGATAAAGCATGACTTGGTTCTTGTATTTATTAAGTTTGTTTAATTCTTGTGTTAAATGGTTTCAGTGTTTCAGGTTTCAGTGTTTCACTTTTCAAGTTTCAGACCGCTGAATGGAGCCGAAGCATAGAGTTTCATGTTTGCATTAATAGTGAGTTATAGTATTAAAGCGTTTTTTTCTTTAGACCTTCAATTTCACTTTTATGAAGATAGGTTATAAAATTAGATAATTGACCTGACAGATGAAGGCAATCATTTCTTAATTCATCAAATTTCGTTTCTGAGATATGCCCGACATCAAAAGTACGGTAAATCTGTGACCTTGTCTCGCCCAGCGAACCTTTTGAAATATAAAGAAACTGAATAAATTCCTTTTTACCATCTCTTTCAAATCCTTCACCAATATTGTCCATTACCGATCCGATTGACCTTAGAATCTGATCCTTGATGGAGTAATCCTTTCCAAGTGAAGTAGTATTAACAATTTCCCTGATCTTTATGCAAAGTTCCCGGGCATTTTTCCAGACTTCCAAATCTTCAAACTTCTGAATTTTCATTGCTAAGCCAATTTTAGATATGTTATTTAAATCCCATTTAAAAGATCTGTAAAACAGCAACAATCTACCTCTGAAACATGAAACCAGAAACCTGAAACATTACTTGGTAATAGCTATCAAAATTCTCAACCTAGTGGTAAAATTACACACAATTTTGCTCGCAATTTACGTTAATCCTGAACAAATGCTAATTTATATTCCTTTTTAACATTTGTACTGAAAAAAAGTGCTCAAAATTTTAGAAATTCGCAAACTCAACCGGAAAAGTAAATTTGCCTATGAATACTACAAAAGCCATACGATCCGCACTCATTTCGGTATATCATAAGGATCATATTGACGAAATTGCACATAAATTAAATGCTTTGGGTGTCGCCATTTATTCTACTGGCGGCACCTACGACTTTATCCGTGGACTGGGAATTGAGGCTGTTACGGTCGAAAGCCTGACATCCTATCCATCCATTTTTGGCGGGCGTGTAAAAACATTGCATCCAAAAATTTTTGGCGGAATTTTATATCGGCGTGACGATGATGAAGATTTAAAACAGGCTGCAGAATTCGAAATCCCTCCTATCGACCTGGTAATTGTTGATCTTTATCCGTTTGAAGAAACCGTTGCTTCGGGAGCAGATGAAGAAGATATTATTGAAAAAATTGACATTGGCGGTATTTCACTGATCAGGGCGGCGGCAAAAAACTATAATGATGTTATAATTGTTCCATCGGCTGCCCAGTATGGTAACCTGATTAAGCTGCTTGACGGAAAAAACGGCACCAGCGATCTGGACGACAGGTATTATTTTGCAGCCCAGGCATTTAATGTGTCATCGAATTACGACACTGCAATCTTCAGTTATTTTAATCGTAAGACGGAAATCAAAGCATTTAAACAAAGTGTAAATAAAAGTGAGGTGCTGCGCTATGGCGAAAATCCGCATCAGGAAGGAATTTTTTACGGTAATCTGAATGAAATATTTGAACAATTTAACGGCAAAGCAATTTCGTACAATAACCTTGTTGATCTTGAAGCTGCCCTTGCATTGATAAAAGAATTTACCGAACCTTCCTTTGTAATAATCAAACACACCAATGCCTGCGGCGTTGCCAGCCGCCTGACCTTGAAACAGGCATGGATTGATGCGCTTGCAGGTGACCCTGTTTCAGCATTTGGCGGTGTGGTGATTACCAACAAAACTATTGACCTGGAGACAGCCGGAGAAGTGAATAAACTCTTCTTCGAAATAATAATTGCACCCGATTATGAAAAAAATGCACTGGAACTCTTAAAGTCAAAGAAAAATAGAATAATTTTGCAGATTAAACCAGTTGATTTTCAGGCAAAACAATTTAAGTCAGTTCTTAACGGAGTAATCGAACAGCTAAAGGACACACATACCGAAACGGCAGATGATCTGAAGGCTGTAACCGAAACTCTCCCTGACGAACAACAGGTTAAAGATATGCTTTTTGCAAATATCATTGTTAAACATCTGAAAAGCAATGCAATAGTACTTGCAAAAAATGGCCAGCTTTTGGGGGCCGGATGCGGGATGACATCAAGGGTTGATGCGTTGAAACATGCAATTTCGAAAGCTGCTGAATTCGGCCTTGATTTGCATGGAGCTGTGATGGCTTCAGATGCTTTTTTCCCGTTTGCCGACTCGGTAGAGCTGGCCTACAACGAAGGGATCACAGCAGTAATACAACCTGGTGGCTCAGTGCGTGATGAGGATTCGATTAACTATTGCAACCGGCACGGAATGGCAATGACTTTTACAGGCATCAGACATTTCAAGCATTAATACTGTTTCCGGTCTTGGTGCCGGTTTAATTTTAAGAATAAAACACACATTTTAAAAAAGGAAGAATAAACACAAATGGGACTTTTTTCATTTCTTACTAAAGAAATTGCAATGGATCTTGGCACTGCCAACACCATTATTATATACAACGATAAGGTAGTGGTTGATGAGCCGTCAATTATTGCTATCGAACGCAATACCGGCAAAGTACTTGCTGTGGGGAAACGCGCCCAGATGATGCATGGCAAAACCCACGAAAACATTAAGACCATCCGCCCTCTTCGCGATGGAGTTATTGCCGATTTCCAGTCGGCAGAGTATATGATCCGTGAGTTTATAAAGATGATCGGTCCAAGCCGCAGTCTTTTCCCGCCAGCCTTACGAATGGTAATCTGTATTCCTTCAGGAATTACCGAAGTGGAGGAACGCGCTGTAAAAGACTCAGCCGAACAAGCCGGAGCAAAAGAGGTTCGCCTGATCCATGAACCTATGGCCGCAGCTATCGGAATTGGAATCGACGTGCTTGAACCTACCGGAAATATGGTTATTGACATCGGAGGCGGAACCAGCGAAATTGCAGTTATCGCACTTGGCGGTATTGTTAACAATAAATCCATACGTATTGCCGGCGACGATTTTAACTCCGATATTGAAGAATACATGCGCAAACAGCACAATATCAATATTGGCGAGCGCACTTCCGAAATCATCAAGATTGAAGTAGGCTCAGCCCTTACCGAAATTGACAACCCGCCACCTGATTATGCCGTTCACGGACGCGATATGCTTACCGGTATTCCGAAAGAGGTATATGTAAACTATGCCGAAATAGCACATGCGCTGGATAAATCCATTTCGAAAATTGAAGCCGCCGTATTGAATGCCCTCGAGATGACACCTCCTGAACTTGCTGCCGATATATTCAAAACCGGTATCTACCTTGCAGGCGGAGGCTCGTTATTGCGCGGACTCGACAAGCGTATTCACATGAAAACCAAATTGCCTGTTCATGTTGCCGACGATCCTTTGCACGCAGTTGCACGTGGTACCGGAATAGCACTCAAGAATTTTGATAAGTTTACTTTCCTTATTAAATAACAGCTTTTTCAGTAACGATACCGTAGCCGACTATGCGAAATATCCTGGTTTTCATTATCCGGTATCACTTCCTGCTACTGTTTCTGCTGCTTGAGTTTTTCTCAATTACGATGCTGGTAAATTCAACCTATTACCAGAGTTCAGCTATTTTAAAAGCCGGTAGCCGGGTAACGGGCCGTTTTTATACCACGGTAAGCAATACAACAGACTACCTTAAGCTCAAGACCACAAATGAGCATCTGGCACAGGAAAACGCCTTGCTCAGGCAAATGAAAGGCGTTTCGTTTATCAGAAATGACACTAACACATTCTGGGTAAACGACACACTCTACAAGCAGCAATACAAATATATTGTTGCAAAAGTGGTGATGAACAGTGTAGGCAAACGCAATAATTATATGATGCTCGATAAAGGCAGCCGCAGCGGTATTCAAAAAGATATGGCTGTTATAACGCCTTTGGGGATTGCAGGCACCGTTGTAAATGTTTCGGAAAACTTCTGCTGGGTAATGAGTATGCTTAACAAACATACCCGTATCAGCGGCAAGATTTCAAAAAACGGGCAGATGGGAACCATTATATGGAACGGCGTAAATCATTTGTATGGAACGCTGACGGATATACCTGCGCATGTTAAAATCAAAAGGGGAGACACCATTGTGAGCAGCGGTTTCTCCAACATTTTCCCGGCGGGACTAATGATTGGAACCATAACCGACTTCAGGGTTGAACAGGGCGAGCATTTCTATACCATTCCATTCAGATTCAGTGTTGATTTTAATGCCCTTCAGTACGTGTATGTTGTACGAAACCTGATGAAAGCGGAACAGGAAACACTCGAAAAAAGCACGGAAGGGATTAAAGATGAATAGACTTGTATTTACAAATATTGTCCGCTTTGTTACGCTTGTTCTCATACAGATATTGATCATGAATAAGGTCAATTTCTATGGGTTTCTCAATCCTTATGTTTATATCCTGTTTATTCTCTTGCTGCCTTTCGAAACGCCGGGCTGGCTGTTACTCCTTCTTTCGTTTACAATAGGTGTAACGGTTGATCTTTTTAGCGGCACACTTGGCTTGCATGCAGGCAGCAGTGTTTTTGTAGGTTTTATGCGCCCCCTGATTATCAAATTCGTTGGTGAGAAACCCGAATACGATATTACCACTCAGCCTAAGCTTGAGCAGATGGGTCTGAAATGGTTTATAGCCTATGCTCTGCTGATGACTTTTGCCCATCAATTGTTTTTGAATATACTGGATGTTTTCAGTTTTGATGAATTCTGGCAAACCTTATTGCGCGTAATTGTAAGCACGTTGTTTACTTTCCTGTTCATTATGTTGTTCGAATATATATTTGCTCCGCGAAAGGAGAAAAAACAAGGTATATTATGAAAGATCCGGAGCGTGGTTACAAGCCGCGCTCCGGATTTATTACTATTTGTAGAAACACGATGAGGTCCAATCCATAACCGTTATTGCTTTTTTGAGATAAATAATCCTCATATTATATTGTTATTCAATTCACAATTCCATACCTTTACGCTTCCTGATAAAGCATCTGCATAACCTGATAATTTATTCATTTAAAACAATATAGTATGGAAAAAAGCATTAAAGGAACCCGTACCGAGAAAAACTTACTCAAATCATTTGCCGGTGAATCACAGGCATTTAATCGCTACATGTTTTTTGCAAAAGCAGCTAAGAATGAAGGCTTTGAGCAAATTTCAGCCATGTTTGAAAAAACCGCATCGCAGGAACAGCAGCATGCAAAGCGATACTTCAAATTTCTTGAAGGAGGCGAAGTAGAAATAACAGCAACCTATCCAGCCGGAATAATCGGCACTACCGCCGAAAACCTTAAAGCTGCCGCTGCCGGCGAAAATGAAGAATGGACTGATTTGTACCCCTCTTTTTCAGAAATCGCTAAAGAAGAAGGCTTTCCACAAATTGCCACTGCATTCAAAATGATAGCAAAGGTAGAAGCCGAGCACGAGAAACGTTACCTCCGCCTGCTTGCACGTCTCGAAAAGAATGAAGCATTCAAACGCGAAGAACCTACAAAATGGGAGTGCCGCAATTGTGGTTATATCCACGAAGGCAAAAACCCTCCCGAAAACTGCCCGGCTTGCCAGCATCCGAAAGCATATTTTGAAGAAAAACAGGAGAATTACTAGGCACTTATTAATACTCGTATGTACAAAGAGCCGCAGTTTCCTGCGGCTCTTTTATTTTGAAACAAATTTTGAGTTGAGTTATCAAAATACCAACTTACAATCGGGTGTTATTGAACTACAATTTTTCGGTTAATGATCTTCGTTCCGTTATGTATTTTCAAGATGTAGATGCCTTTGGCATAGCCCGATAAGTCAATTTCGAGTGGTGTTTGTTGTTTGAAGTTAAAATCAGCATAAATCCGTGTCCCGGCTATGTTGTAAATCTCCAGTACGCTGATTGGAATGCTACCGCTTATGCTAAACTTCCCTTTTGCCGGATTGGGATATACCGAAAATTTAGCTTCTGCCATGCCAGGAATGCCAGTAACCACGTTGCGATAATATCTGTAGGTACTATCACCCATAATCACCGCATCGGCACCGTTATACGTCCAGGTTCTCAGGGAGGTTATTTGTTCAAAACCATTTTCATCGTAAACATTGAAACTTTGCAGGGAATTTAACCAGGAACTGCCCATCCAGTCCTGTTCCAGTTCGCTGGTCTGTTTATTTTTTTCATCAAAGGTAAAGGCACTCAGAGCCCGATTCACCCACGCTTTTCCGTCCCACGACTGATCCAATTCGTTTATTTCATTATTGCGGACATCAAATGTATGTAGGTATTGCATGAAATTAGTCCAGGCTCCACCATGCCAGCCCAGAAAAAATTCCTTTGTAAGGTTATTGTTCGCATCATAAGTATAGATTACTTTCCCGGAATTTCCCCAAACATTGTAGTTCCAGCTTTGGTCGGTTGCACTTATTTTTTTATTAGCGGCATCATATTCAAAACTGTGCAGCATACTATTTTCCCAATCGTTGATGCCGGAGTTCCATTTTTGAGCAGTTACACTCTTCATATTATTATTCAAATCATAGCCGAATACAGATTTGGTGGAATTTTCCCAATCACTAAGGATGTCGCTCCATTCCTGGAATATTTCAGTAAGCATATTATTTTTACTATCATAAGTCTCGGTGTATTTCGAGTCCTTAAAAAAAACATTTTCGCTGTGCGATACAAAACTTGTCTGTTTATTGTTCGTATAAGTAGCGGTAAAACTTATAAAATCATCCCAGCCGCTGCCATTCCAGGTCTGCCATACATAGCTTGTCTGGTTATGGTTTTCATCGAATGTCTGAATCTGCTGTTGCGTAGTTTCCCAGGCATTGCCATTCCAGCTTTTCAATACAACACACAACAGATAATTTTTGGAATCGTATGAATATGCATATTGGAGGGAATCAACCCAGGCGCCGTGGTACCAACCTTGCTCTGTTTTACTGGTTACATTGTTATTTTTATCATACGCAATATGTATGATTTTTGAATTAAGCCTCCAATTATTAATAAATTCATCCCATTTCCAGTTAAAGACGCTGTCAATTTGTTGAACAACAGTATTCTTTTCGCCCGGAGAAAGTGCAATTGACGGTAGCTGGTTCGTTCCGGAATATATTGAGGGTGTTTTTAGCAAATTATCCCCGAACCTGTTCTGAATATAATTGGTTGCAGAATGGCGCAGTTGATTTGCAGTCAGGCTGCTTTGAGCAAAGGTATTCATTGAAAATGCAAGGAGAGCAAAGAGTAGTGTTTTTTTCATTTTATTCAATTTATAATGTTCTCATACTCATTTGTTATTCGGGCATTGGCCTGTTTTAAATGTAGTTTACGGGATCTACTTGGTTAATAGCATTTTCTTAATATTGTAATTCTATAATTCAGGGTTAACTTTTTAAAAACTGAATCCAAACCTTTAGCATCCTGATAAGCTTTATTAGGAACAAACTTACAGAAATAATTCATCCTAAGCCCCTTCCATCAATACAAATTATTGATGGAACCCATTCAGAAGCGATGATTCATGGTAACTATTTTATTAACCAGGCAAAAATAATTAAGGACAGTTATACTTAAAAGCCCACAACCGTTATTGCAGTCATGGGCTTAGTTCCCTGTTCCAAAAATTAAAAACAGTTTTATTGAACGACTACTTTGCTGTTATAAATCTTTGTGCCGTTATGCACTCTCAAAATATAGATTCCTTTGGCATAACCTGTTAAATCTATTTCGTTCGAGGTTTTTAGTTTGAAGTTATAATCAGCATAAATCCGTTTCCCGGTTAAGCTATAAATCTCTACAGCATTTGCGGCGATGTTGGAGCTGATTGTGATCTTTCCGTGGCTCGGATTTGGATAGACCAAAACATTTGCTTCCACCGGAAGGGATAATCCGGTAGTTACCAAATGATAATAATTGTATGTGCTATCGCCCGCTGAAACCTTAGTTCCTGCATTATCCCACATTTTATGAGATATGCCTTTTGGGTAGCTGTTTGCATCATAGGTTTGGAGGTCCTGATTAAATTTTAACCAGCTACTGACGCCCCAATTTTGGATCAATGCACTTAACTGATTCCTCTTTGTATCATAAGTGTAGGTGTATTGGCGGGCATTCATCCAGCCGGGATTAAAATAATTCCGATCCAATTCATTTATCAGATTATTATTCGCATCATATGCATAGTTGTATTGCCAAGCTGTATCCCATTGGGGATCAACCCAACTCTCATGCAATTCTTTTATCTTATTATAATTGTGAGCAGGATCATAAGAATATAGTGTACGCATAACATTGCGCCAGGTAATGCCACCATCGTCAGTCTCTTGCCATGTATTAGTTGACTGATAATTATTTGCATCGTAAGTATTAGGGAATTGAGTGGTTTTTTCCCAAAGGCCGCTTGTTGCGTTCCAGGTTGGATCCTCTTCAAGTATCATATTGTTTTTAGCATCATAGGTCCAATTAATTTTTATGTAATTCTCCCAGGCCCCGGCAGTCCAGTTTTGCATGGTCTCACTCGTCTTATTATAGTGAACATCGTATGTCCAACTAAATTTAGCATAATTTACCCAGGTTCCTCCAGCCCAAATTTGCATTGTGAAACTTGTATGATTATTATTTGCATCATATATATTGACTAGCTGAGTTTTATTGACCCAGGCACCGGCAGTCCAGCTTTGAACTAAACTCACCAGCAGACCTCTATTGGCATTATAAGTAGCTGTATTCAGGATGGAATCTTTCCAGGCGGTTCCATTCCAGCTTCGTATGGTTGCGCTTGTCAGGTTATAGTTGTTATCATAAACCATTTTAGTGGATTTTGATTTTAGCTTCCAGGCCATACTTGTCGCATCCCATTTCCAGTTAAAGGCACTATCAACTAACTCCCACGGTCGTACGAAAAGTTGTTCCGGATTTTGAACGCTCCCATTATATAAATCAGGGTTTACTCCCTGAGTCTTTGATAACAGATCCAACATCCTGTTTTGCAGGCGTTCAATCGGATTTGCCGCTGTAAGCAGCTTTTGATGATCGGACAATTTGCTTTGTGCGAAAACATTCAATGAAAATGCAATAAATGCAAAGAGTAGTGCTTTTTTCATCTTACATGGATTTAAAAAATTTTCTTACTCATCTGGCTTTTCAGAAACGCCTCTGTTACATTTACCTGAACAGGACAGGCCCGTTTTTTCATGCAGTTTCTGGTCTCTGCATTTTCGGTTGTATCGGTTTGTAATGAGTATTCTGAGTATTTTAATGCTATATTTTGAAATAGCTTACAATTTGATAAACTCCACCCTCCGGTTCAGTGCTTTATTCACCTGGGTATCGTTGGGAGCAACAGGTTTGGTTTCGCCCAGTCCATCCGATTCGAGGCGCGAAATATCGATACCAAAATTCTTCACCAACTCAGCCTTAACCGAAGCGCCACGGCGTTTCGAAAGATCGAGGTTGGCAGCATCGGCGCCATCGGCATCGGTGTGTCCTACAATTTTTACGCGAACTGTCGGATTTTCCTTTAACACATCAGCTATTCCTTTTAAAGTGCCATACGACTCGGGTTTCACCACATCTTTATTTACATCAAAATAAATTCCATAACTCACCAGTTTGCCTTCGGTAATCAGTTTGTTGCGCATATCGGGCAAGCCGGCGGCAATTCTGAAGTTTGATATCATCGGCGAACCTGAATTCCATAATTCGAAACGCATCATATTGCATACCATGCCAGTTTGAAACACCTTTGGCAAATCAAAAATCTTTGTCTCATCCAGGTACACTCTGAGTCTTGTTTTCTGAACCCAGAATGACATGCGATACTTTTTGCCAGGTTCCATCACCGCATCTTCCTTTATACCGGTTATTGTATAGCCTTCTTCATTATATGCATCGTAACCGGATCTGTATCCAAATGTCATTTTTATCCCGCCTTTGTTGCCCGGCACAGCACCTCCTTCATTCAGATCTTTAGGATTATCGGCGCTATATAGATAAAATCCGAAATCGAAGCCATTGTCATTAGCAGCACTTGGTTGCGGTATAACATCAAACTCGATAGTATAATTATCAGGCAGTTTCATTCCCTCATCCAGAGCGATAGAACCTTCACCAATCATTTTAAACCAGTTGCCGGGAAACAGGTTTGTTGTTACCACTTCGCCCGAAGCATCGGTATTCCAGTTAGGAGGGAAATCACCCACGGCAGTTTCGGCGAAATCATCGAAGAACATCACTTTTTCACCAGGAATAAAGTCATATTTGGAATAGGTCTGCATGGCGGGCTTATCCTGAGGACTGCTAATGGATTTTTCCGATACAGGTTTCTCCGCCGGGTTTGTGGTTTTACCGCCCGAAAGTTCGGTTTGTTCAGCAGCATTCTTTTTATCGTTGTTCTTACCGGCAGCTCCATCTTCGACAGCATCGAGTCCTTTGTCGATGCCAAGATCAATTTTGTTATTAACACGGTTAGCTGTTTTGTTCGCAACGCGATTTGGAACATTAATGATTTGTGCCGAAACATGCGAAACACTGAAAAGAAAGGAGGCGAGAATAATCAGTTTCAGGATAGGTTTCATGGTTTCTATTATTAGTTGGTGAATACGGATATGATCGTTATAAAGATATGTAAAATTACTTTGATATGGCTTCGGATTTATCCCTTAAAAAAGGGATATTTTTTAATGAAATGTGGAATATATTTGTAATATGGTTATTTGAATATTATATGGTTTGTTCTGATGCCATAATTGCAGAGCACTTACCCTCACCTATTAGAATATTAGTATGAGATCAGAAAAAAAATACCTCGCAATTTCTACATTACTTATTATAGTGCTGGTTGCTATCGTCAAAATTTCTTTCTCTGCAAACCTCGATTCGCTCGAAATTATACTTAATACCAAAAAATTAGCCGTTGCTGAAAAAATTAAACTATACGATGATTTAAGCTGGGGTTACCTTTCGGAAGATTTTGATAAATCGAAACAATTTTCACTTGCCGGTATAAAACTTGCCGAAAAAACAAACGACCTGGTTATGACCGGTACACTTTATCGTAACCTGGGTGTAGCTTATTATATGGTAAGTAAATATGATACTGCTCTCAATTATTACAACCATGCGATGAGCCTGGCCGAAAAAGCAAATAATCAGCTCTTGAAAGCACAGGTTTTTGGCGCAATAGCTAATCTCTATAATATTACAGGTGATTACCCAAAATCACTGAAATATTACCTGAAAGCGTTGCCGATATTTGAAAAGGAAGGAAGAAAAGACAGGGTTAGGGTTATCCTTGGAAATATTGGTTCCCTCAACAATGCTATGCAAAATTTTGATGAGGCCGAAAAATATTTCCTCCAATCGATGAAACTGAGCGAAGAACTCGACGATAAGGCAGGAAAAGCACAGGCTTATGATGGGTTAACTAAAATTTATATTCAGCGTATGGATTATGCAAAAGCTTTGGATTATGCTAAAAAAGCTGCTGAAATCAGTCATAAGATCGGAAACAAACAGGAAGAAGCCATTGCATTGCAAGGTATTGCCTGGGTATATTACGAACACTTTAAAGATTATAAAAAGGCCGAAGAGTATGCCCGCAAAGGTTTAAAACTTGCCGAAGAACTTGAATTCCCAGCTGATATTGCAGCCATGCTCAATACCTTATCGAATATCTATTTCCACCAGGCACGATACCGCGAATGCGAAGAAACCGCGCTGAAAGCAATTGCAACGGATACGACCGACATGAATATTTTCAGCAACCTGGCGGCAAATGTTGTAAGAACAGGGATTCATCTTGGTGACAAAGAAAATGCCTTGTACTACTTTGACATATATCGCCATATAT
The DNA here is from genome assembly GCA_038237165.1 of Bacteroidales bacterium. Classification (GTDB taxonomy): domain Bacteria; phylum Bacteroidota; class Bacteroidia; order Bacteroidales; family UBA4417; genus UBA4417. Next base: position 23,821 of record JBBRYZ010000037.1, read on the forward strand.
TTGACATCCAGTCGAATAAAGAGTTCCAGCAAGCACTTATGGATATGCAGGTAAAGTATGAAACCGAAAAGAAAGAAAAAGCAATCCTGAAGCTTTCGGCCGAGAAACGCGAACGCAATGTTCTAATATACAGCCTTATAGGCCTTTTTCTGGTTCTTGCCGGGTTAGGGTATTCTATTCTCAACAATGTACGCAAAAATAAAATTATCATTGAACAACAACTCCTGGTTAAAGAACAACAGCTTGCTGAACTTGAAAAAGAACGGCAGTTAATTGCCACCAAATCAGTTTTAAAAGGCGAAGAATCAGAACGATCGCGCATGGCCCGCGATCTGCACGACGGACTTGGCGGACTTCTTTCGGGTGTTAAAATAAATCTGTCGGCTATGAAAGGAAATTCAATAATTACACACGAAAATGCCCGGGCATTTGATTATGCCATAACGTTGCTCGACACTTCGATCAGCGAACTGCGCAGGGTTGCACATAACCTGATGCCTGAAACATTAAACCATTACGGCCTCAAAACGGCATTGCACGACTTTATCGGTGAAATGAGCAAGAATCCATCGACAAAACTTAGCTTTAGCTTTTTCGGAGCAGATATCCGTTTCGAATCACAGCTTGAGCTTACAGTTTTCCGTATTGCACAGGAACTGGTAAATAATGCAATGAAACACTCGGGTGCTGCCAAAATTGACCTTCAGCTTATAGCTGATATTGACCGCGTGTGTATTCAGGTTGTTGATAATGGAAAAGGATTTGATGTGGAGAGTAAATCGTGCGACGGAAAAGGACTAATAAGTATCCGCGATCGGGTTACTGCAAACAATGGCAAGTTTGAAATAGAAAGTACTCCCGAGAGAGGAACTGAAGCAACAGTGGAATTTTTACTATCTTAGCTGCACTTTATAGCTGCTGATATGCAAAAAGCACTGATTGTCGAAGATCATCCCATTGTAAGCGACAGCCTTGTCAACCTCATCAAATCCTCCGAACTTGAGTTAGAGTGCCATAATGTTACCACAGCTCATGATGGACTTGCATGGCTCAACGGCAACAAAGCTGAAATCATACTGCTCGATATTAATCTTCCTGATATAAGTGGTATCGAATTTTGCCGGATAGCTAAATCGAGGTTTGCCGGTTTAAAAATACTGGCAATTACTTCTATTGTTCAGCGCTACGTGGTTGACCAGATGCTGGCTGCCGGTGCAGATGGATTTATACTGAAAAGCTCTGATAGTCAGGAAATAATGGAAGCGATAAAACAGGTTATAAGCGGAAATCAATATATCAGCAAAAGTGTGACTGAATTACTAAAAGGTAAACTTGCATCAAACAGCGATCTTCCTCTGCTTACCCGCCGCGAAGTGGAAGTGCTGAAACTTATTGCCGATGGCCTTACCAACCTGGAAATTGCTGAAAAGCTTTTTATCAGTTCCTGGACCGTCGACAGCCACCGCAAAAACCTTTTATTAAAGTTTAATGCAAAAAATACGGCAATACTGATTAAGACAGCGATAACGGGTGGGATTATTAGTTTTTGATTGATAGAGACGCGATGTATCGCGTCTGTACAATCAAAATTTTAGGTTTTATTCCGAAGTTCAAATTCCAAGACCTTAATTCCAAGACCCCAATATTGCCAAAAATCGATCTTTTTCAGGTTCTCCCCCTTGGAGGAGATGTCCGAAGGACAGAGGGGGTTTCCACAAAATCCACGGTCATCCGTTCTTTCCGCGTCATCCTCGTTCTAGCTCCGCATTCCGATAGCCAATATCCGACATCCCAATTCCGACATCAATCTACATTTTTTTCACAAAATCAGGCGAATACTCACGCATAAATTCCTCAGCTTTCATAACCATCTCTTTAGATCCTATAAATACGGGTGCGCGCTGGTGTAAATCATATGGTTCCAGATCCATAATCCGGCGAAATCCGTCTGTAGCCTTACCGCCAGCCTGCTCAACAATAAATGCCATTGGCGCAAGCTCATATAATAAGCGTAATTTGCCGTTCGGATTTTTTAAGGTTCCCGGATAAATAAAAATACCTCCACGAATCAGATTACGATGCACATCCGCTACAAGTGACCCAATATACCTGGTGCTGTATGGCCTGTTGGTTGCCTTGTCGTCCTCCTGGCAATATTTGATATACCGCTTTACACCTTCCGGAAAATACATATAGTTGGCCTCGTTGATGGAATAAATGGTGCCGTTTTCGGGGATTTTCATGTTCGGATGCGAAAGGAAAAATAAGCCCACGGTTGCATCGTAGGTAAACCCGTTTACTCCATTTCCGGTAGTATATACCAGCATAGTTGAACTGCCATACATCACATAACCCGAAGCCACCAGATGATTGCCTGATTGCAGAAGATCTTCAAGCGTACCAGAAGCCCCAACTGTTGAAATTCGTTTATAAATGGCAAAAATAGTTCCGATAGGTACATTTACTTCTATATTCGACGATCCGTCAACAGGGTCGAATGCAACCACATATTTCCCTCCCATCGAATATTTATTGCCGAAAATAATCATATCCTCATTTTCTTCCGATGCTAATGCCGCACATTGCCCACCATGCTTCAAGGCATTGATAAACTGATCATTAGCAAATACATCAAGTTTTTTCTGATCCTCACCCTGTACATTTGTAGTTCCGAAATAACCATTGAGGTCCGCCAGACCCGCACGCCTGATTTCGCGGTTCACAATCTTGGCAGCAATTCCGATATCGTTAAGCAAACGCGTTAAATCGCCGGTAGCTTCAGGATATTCTGCCTGCTTTTCGTTAATAAACTCAACCATTGTTTTCATTGACATAACTGGACCCCTTTCATTTAAAATAATATGAATACTGATACTTCGAAACACATCCTGACGTTTTTGAAGGTGAAAACGATATGGAGCGTTCAAACAAAAATAGTACTTTTACCGTGTAAAATCACATTATGTTGAAGGTTTTTAAATTTGGCGGCGCATCGGTAAAGGATGCTGGTTCGGTGCGCAATGTAGCAGCAATTCTTAAAACTCACGCGCCCGAAAAACTGGTTGTCATCATTTCGGCCATGGGCAAAACCACCAATGCGCTCGAAAAAGTACTGAATGCCTGGTACGAAAATGATGAACGTCTGAGTACTTTTGTCCAGGAAATAATCGACTATCATCAGGAAATCATAATTTCCCTTTTTCCTGACAAAAAACATCCTGTCCATTATAAAGCTGACCTGCTTTTCGGCGAACTCGAAGGATATCTGAATTCATTGCCAACCCTGCAATACGATTTTGATTACGACCAGGTAGTAAGTTTTGGCGAGTTGATCAGCACTACAATTATCAGTGAGTATCTGATCAGTGTAGGTTTAAATTGCAGGTGGTTTGATGTTCGCGAGCTGATAAGCACCAATGAAACCTGGCGTGAAGCGAAGGTGAATTGGGAAACCACCGGTATGCAAATCAGGGAACAGGTTTCAGGATTCCTGGATGCTTCGGAAGCAAAGCCCGCCATTGCACTTACGCAGGGATTCCTGGGTGCGACTGCTGACGGCGCATCTACTACTTTAGGCCGCGAAGGCTCCGATTATACGGCTGCCATTTTTGCCTATGCACTTAAAGCGAAGGAAATGGTAATATGGAAAGATGTTCCAGGTTTGCTGAATGCCGATCCGAAGTATTTCAGCGTTACCCAAAAACTGGACAGCATTTCGTACCGCGAAGCTATTGAATTGTCGTATTTCGGCGCAACTATTATCCACCCCAAAACCATTAAACCATTACAAAATATAGGTATTCCCTTACGTATAAAATCGTTTTTAAACCCCGATGAAGACGGTTCGCTGATTCATCTTGATACAAAGGCCGATAGTCTGATCCCTTCCTTTATTTTTAAAGTCGATCAGGTTCTGATTTCCATTTCACCCCGCGACTTTTCATTTATTGATGAGAAGAGCCTGAGTGAGATACTGGCTGTTTTTGCTCATAATTCAATACATATCAGCCTTATGCAAAATTCGGCTATAAGTTTTTCGGTATGTGTTGATAAAAACGAACGAAAACTGAAACATCTTTTCGATGACCTGGGGAAAGACTATAAAATCCGCTATAATACCGGCCTCGAACTAATTACTATCCGCCATTATGACCAGGCTACTATCGATCGTGTGATGGAAGACGGGAAAACGGTTCTGCTCGAAATGCGAAGCCGTTTAACAGCACAGTTTGTGGCAAGACCGTTGTATGGCAATGGGGAGAAATCATGACGAAGAGACGAAGAGACGAAGGGACTAAGGGACAAAGGGACAAAGGGACTAAGAGATTAGGGGAAATTGAAAGACATGGATAATTCAAAAGTGTTTGAAGAGTTTGATACCTTGCATACGCAATGATTCATCGTCACTCTATCAAAATCCTGAACCACATTTAATTAAACACTACAAAACTGCCGGAACAGGTTTTAAAAATGTATTCCTTATTTTTGGCACCTGAAACATTTACCGGATAATTGAAAGTTTCCCTACCTTTGAAAAGTCATCAACCCTTTCAGAAACAGTTTTATGATAACAATTTACCACAACCCGAAATGCCGCAAATCACGGGCAGGATTACAGTATCTTCAGGATAAAGGTCTGGAATACAACGTTGTTGAATACCTGAAAAACCCTTTTACCCGTGAACAGTTCAAAGAACTGCTGATGAAACTCAATATGAAACCTGAAGAAATTGTACGCACTCAGGAGGATGATTTCAAAGAGAAATTCAGAGGTAAAAAATTTACGGATGAAGAATGGATAACGATACTTCTCGAAAATCCAAAATTAATACAACGGCCGATAGTGGCGAAAAATCATAAAGCGGTTCTGGGGCAGACGGAGGATGAGATTGATCGGTTATTGGTATAATCGTAGAGACGCAATGCCTTGCTTCTCAGAAAATACATGGTAATGATGAACTAAATTTAAGGCATAATAAAGGAAATGCCGTAATGAATTATAATATTTATATTGCAATTCATTACGCTTATTAAAGCGACTCGAGGCATTACAATAAAACACATATTGAGGCAAAATAATGAACAGGAAGACGCAAGGCATTGGCAATAAAAATGTTGTGATACCCTGCAATAAATCAAGGAAACCCAAGGCATTGGCGATAAAAATATTGTGATACCTTGCAATAAATCAAGGATGCGCAAGACATTGGCAATAAAAATGCTGGTATACCTTGCAATAATTCAAGGAGACGCAAGGCATTGCGTCTCTACAAAAAACAAACCCGATAATATTAAAAATATATAAATTCTGAAACCCAATGAAATTCCGCATCGAAAAAGACACCATGGGGCCGGTTGAAGTCCCTGCCGATAAATACTGGGGCGCACAAACACAGCGTTCTAAAGACAATTTCCGCATCGGTGAAGGACATATGCCACTGGAGATTATCAAAGCATTTGCCATTTTGAAAAAAGCCGCAGCGCTTACCAATCGTGACTTGGGCGTTCTTTCGGCCGAAAAATGCGACTTGATTGGTAAAGTCTGCGACGAAATTACCGAAGGCAAACTGGACGATCAGTTTCCACTCGTGGTGTGGCAAACCGGTTCGGGCACCCAGAGCAATATGAATGTGAACGAAGTGGTAAGCAACCGGGCACATGTGATTGCAGGCGGTGTACTTGGCGAAGGCAAAAGCCCTTTGCATCCTAATGACGATGTAAACAAATCGCAAAGCAGCAACGATACTTTTCCAACTGCCATGTCGATTGCTGCGTACAAAATGCTGCTCGATGTCACGCTTCCGGGAGTTCTGAAACTAAGGAATACACTTGCTGCCAAGGTTGAGGAGTTTAAAAAAATTGTCAAGATCGGACGAACCCATTTGATGGATGCTACTCCATTGACACTTGGCCAGGAGTTTTCAGGTTATGTTTCCCAATTGGATCATGGGATCAGAGCTGTGAAAAACACGCTTCCGCACCTGGCTGAACTCGCGCTTGGAGGAACAGCCGTCGGAACTGGCATAAACACGCCAAAAGGCTACGACGTAAAAGTTGCTGAACATATTGCCACACTTACCGGACTACCTTTTGTTACTGCTGAAAATAAATTTGAAGCTTTATCGAGCCACGACAATATTGTGGAAGCATCTGGCGCACTCAAAACACTTGCTACCAGCCTGATGCATATTTCGAGCAATATAAGATTGCTGGCTTCGGGTCCGCGCTGCGGAATCGGCGAGTTGCATTTACCCGAAAACGAACCTGGCTCGTCCATCATGCCCGGCAAGGTTAACCCTACTCAAAATGAATCACTTACCATGATCTGCGTTCAAGCCATCGGCTGCGACGCTGCCATTACAGTTGCCAATACACACGGTCATTTCCAGCTGAATGTATTCAAACCGGTAATTATTTATAATTTCCTGATGGCTGCAAGGCTCATCGGCGACGGTTGTGTTTCGTTTAACGATAATTGTGCCATTGGCATCGAAGCTAACCTGCCATTTATTGAGAAAAATCTCGAGAACTCCCTGATGTTAGTAACTGCTCTGAATACACATATCGGTTACGAAAATGCCGCAAAAATTGCTAAAAAAGCGCATCACGAAGGAACAACTCTGCGCGAAGCAGCTATGGCACTTGGATTGGTAACCGATGAGCAATTTACAGAATGGGTCGATCCATCGAAAATGATCGGATAGACTGCCTTATACTTCATTTTTAAAACCCTCTGAAGACTGGTTTCTGAAGAGGGTTTTTGTTTCTCACAAAGCCACAAAGGACGCAAAGACTGAGAACTAAGCTTATGATTTAATAAGCCTCACAGGTCATTTATACATAGTGCACTTTGTGCTTTTGATGGAGAAAATAATATTTCCTGCGATTTGACAATATAAAGAATTGATAAATATCCTTCTGTTAAATAACCTTTACTATCTTTGATATCTCCAGCTCTGAAACTGAAGGAAATAATAACTTTTGGTATCCAATTATCTTCTACTTATGCAAAAATCAACCCAGCCACAGATTGAAAATTTCACCATCCGGTCAGCCGAAGAAGCTGATGTGAAACTTATACTACAGTTTATTACCGATCTTGGTGCTTATGAAAAGCTGGGTCACCTGGTTGTAGCTACTGAAGAAAAACTTATTAAAACCTTATTCCGCCAGAAAATGGC
>JBBRYZ010000038.1:0-30432 GCA_038237165.1 Bacteroidales bacterium
AGCCAAAGTCAAAAAATGGCTTACTGGTTTAAATAACTTGTGAGTAGGGTCGTTAGGGGCAGTGAAAATTATTTTAACCTTTAAATTAGGAATCTCATCCATAAGTGCTTCAATTTTAGGATGAGCAGCGGCACATGGCCCACAATAAGGGCTGCAAACCTTCACCAATATATTGGTTGCAGATGGATTACCTAAGTCAATGCCTATTCCCTCAATAGAGGCAGTCAATTGTTTTTGCTTCTTTAAAAGAGTATCAAAAATTTCAGAATTAAACTTTAACCGCAAATATTCCCGCCTTGTGTTTTTTGCTTCCTGAAGCCGAAGCAGATATGGTTTTATACTGTACCATGCGAGCACCGGAATTATATATAGGATAAGGCTTGTTATGATTAGCATAACAGAAATTTGAGATATTGGAAGCAATAACCTATTGACCAGCACATTTATACCACCCGCTACAAGTAAAACTTGTACAGTAAGGCAAAGGATACACCATTGTTTTGCTACGCGCCCCTGATAATAGATTGAAAATACCGTATAAGGCAAAGCTAAAAGATTAAAGTAAGCAATAATTGAGATTGCACTATTAAGCGGAGCTGCAAGCAGCAATGTAAGCAATCCTCCTGTGAAATAGAAAAATCCGACTTCGCTCCAACTCAACCAACTGAATACTTTTGACTGTTTGCCGCTTAGTATGGCATCACAATTCCCTTTAATAATTCCAGTACATACTTTATGTAAAACAGGATTGTTACTATCTATTTCGTGCCATAATAAAAGTGATGAAACCAGTATTCCAGCTAAAAGAATAATAAATTGAAAGTAAACTCCAATTACAGTGATAAAATTGGAGAATACAGTTAAATTCCGGTGAATAAAGAAGGTTGTAACTAATATCAACAACGTAATGAATAAAGCTGGTATACTATTATTAACAAAACTATTTCGTCTGTTGATTTCAAAATTTTGTTCTCCAGCAATTTCATTTTTTTCTGCCATCAGGTAGATCCCGGTCCATCTTTTAAAAAAATCTTCCTTATTCTCTGATTTGATTTTTTGTTTTCGATTGGATAATACAGTAACAGAAGTTTCTGAAACGTCCGAAATTATTTCCAGTGGTGTCGAGAAATTATTTGTGTATGCAAGGAAAGGGGTAGGTAGTCTTTCGATTAATTGCTGCTCTATTTTCCCTGCTGCATTGGGTAAATTCCACTTATTTAATGAATCGCTAATACAAAGCAATCCAGGCCAATCAGGATGGTTTTGTAAAGTTTCATCTACCGTTGAGTTATTGACTTTGACATCAAACAGCTTCAAAAAGGATATGATTGTATTTACTTTGGGGTCATATTTATTAAACATAAAATATGGAATAACAGATTAATAATCCTTTAGGGGTTTAATGGTAAATAGTGTGTTTTTAATTTTAATTTTTTTCAAATTCAAAACCAAAAGTACACTATGAGAACTGCCAAATACTGTCACACCACTGCCAATTTTTAGGTATCAGATGTTTTTTTTCATTTTCATCCCTTTCTATAAAATGGTATGTTTCGCGTTGCAGGCAATAACTTATTTTGTACACTATCGCTCTTATATCGTCCTGGTAACGAAAAAATGTTCGTTTCTGCAACCCACGCTATTGTTCTTTCCGCTTTGGCAGAAATCCTATATACTACGACAAAATGATTTTGATACTAATGAACAATACAAGGTAACACTGATTCCAGCGACAATTGCCCCCAACCAATGCTTTCAGTAGCCACGCTCAGGCTGAGTAACGAAACACCAGCGCATGAAATAAATAACATACTATAGTTTTTACTATAATGCTTTACCACCTTACGCAAACATGGTGAGCCGCCAATCTATGGCATTGAGTTGTTTATATGTAAGGAAGGACATTTAAAAATAATTATCAACATGTTTAAATCAACTATTTTTTTTTAATGAATATCCCTATCGGAAAAGCCTAAATTTATTCCTTCACATTTTTTTTAAAATCAAATATATCGATTTAGAAACACTGGTAAAGTTGAGAAATCATTTTTTTAAATATGTATACTCATAAGGGTTGTACATTAGATTCTTTAAAGTATCTACTTTAAAAAACAATATATTACCTTCAATTATCTTTTTGAATTGTTTGTTAATGTCAATTCTCCTATCCCGATTATAGCCATAGAGACAAACATATACTGAATCCTCTTTAAAGCCTTGATTAACAAGCTCCTCATATTTGTCTATATATTTATCAAATTGAAATGAAGGGATTTTATGCCAAATATTATTGGTATCATTTGTTAAAAATGAAATGTTGCCTTTAATAAAATTAAATGGATCTTCTTTAAATTGAGTTTGTAAAAATCCATTCGTCGGAATATGTAATAAAGGAATGTTATCACTAGTATATACTTTTTCACTACCATCATTTTGATTATAACAAATATAAGCCAAGCCATGAAACAAATAGGGTAAAACTATTTGTTGACCTCTGTCTGTTGAAATATTTGTAGTCACTGAATCAGTAGGACTATTCACTTTTTTTAGTAGAGCGTAATGACCTATTTGGCCCGTGAAAATTTTGTAATCTATTAAGATTAATTGATCATGTTCAAATTGAAAGGTATAATGTATAGGTATTCCTTCTCCATATACTATTATTTTATTAGAATCATAATCAACTTCAAATTTCCCTTCTATTTTTAAGGGAGAATTTGGCTTACAAATAGAAAAATAATTATCTGATTGAAATTCATAGATAAGACCATTATTATTAGAAATACAATACCATTTCCCAATAATTCCTTCATTTGTTTGAACGGATGGAAAACAAATTTGAATTAGAGAAACTAAAGCTAGAAAAAACTTCAAATTAAGTACCATATATTAGGTGTTTTTATACCATTTATTAAGATACGGGTCAAAGTTACATTGTGATTTTTTGAAATATTTATTTTCATGAAAATAAATTTCTGAACAGGAAAAGCAGCTATATCTATATTGACAATCCATACATTTTTCAATTAAATCATTTGATAATTTCCAGTAAATTTGAAATTCCCCATTTGAAATAATCTCAATTATTTTGTCTTTTTTGATATTTCCAAAGATTTGACTATGAGAAATATAGTTTTTGATGTTTCCGGCTCCATCAATGCATACTTTTCTATTTAAAGCAAGATTAGAATCTTGTGCCTCGCAATAGGAAAGCAAGTTTTTGATAAAAGTTACTTCCCCATTAATGGCAGGATCACAAAAATTCTCATCAATATGTAAGAAACGGTTGGAAAATTCCATATCAGGTAGGCGTCTATTATTTGATGAGTATATAATTATCTTATTTATTCTTTTAATATCATTTATAAGTGCATTAAACTCATCAGTTATAATCTCAGGATCAAATTCAATTAAAAGATTGAAACATTTTATCCTGCTTTCATTAAATTTAGACAGGCAATTATGAATTTCTTTAATTGGAGTATTCTTCTGATATCTTATTTCAACTGCAATACATCCTAGTTCTTCTAATTGCCATAGTATTGCTTCGAGATTAAAATCTGATTCTTCTGAAATTTCAATAACCGCATCTAAAACATTATTTGGTGAGTTGAAGGTATAATCAATGTCATTAAAATAATTTGGAATATCAGTATAAAAACCAAATTTACATTCAACTAAAAGATTGAAATACTTATCGATACCTTCCGAAAATTCATTATTATAATATTTTTTTAACATGTTAACAGTATATTTATTCTTCTTATTTACATTTAAAACATCAAATAAAACATTTGGAATATCAAAGAATATATCTTTTTGTAAATCACATATAATACTCTTTTTTACTCCTTTGACAGGAATACACATTGCAAAGAGCCTAAAACAGGACTTACTTTTGTTCATTTGAAAAAATAATAGAAGTCGGTTTATGATAATCGGTCAAAATATAATAATTTGAATTGTGGGATTTAGAAAGGGCTATACGACTTTCAATTATTTCTGCGGCAATAGATGAAATAAACTGATAGCCAAGTGGGAATAGACTGGGGTTTTCAAAAAAAATTGTCCTAAGTTTATTTTCAATTTTCATGACACAAATATTTTGCAATTTCCTGTTCAAGCTTATAATTACAAAAACTGGAAACAAAACCAAATTGTCCATTTGGATTAATTTCCAGAAAATAATAATTATTCGATGCTTTTTCTTTTACAAAGTCGATACATCCTATATTCAATTTTAGTGTTTTCATTAATTTATGAACTCGAATGCATATACTTTTAGGCAATTGAAAAGGATTGTAACATGCTTCCATGTAACCTTCCCTATAATCGTCTTTATTCGTATGTATACTCATTGAATAACAAACTCCATTTAAATAAAATACTCTTAGATCAAATTCCTTATTAATCTTTTCTTGAAATAGTGAAGGCATAAAAAAATCAGGTAGATTATTAACGCTTTTCTCATTTATCACTTTAATTGGCTGGAAAAAGGAAGTCTTATTTTCTATTAAAAGGCTTAGATTTTCACCTATTGATTTTAATATCAAACCTGTGTTTTTATGTTTTCTGAGGAAACTTAAAATATCTGGTTTGTTATTTGTGATAAGAGTTTCAGGGATTTTTAATCCTAATATCTTTGCTTTGTTTAAAGTATGAAATTTATTGATGTTTGAAATATCAAATTCAGACAACCACCTTATATCGCTATAACCTAAAAATAATTGTTTTGCTTTAATATTTTCAAATCTTAGATATTTTTGTATCCCGTTAAGTTCAAAATTATTTATTATTTTTTTGAAATATTTTGATTGGAAATCATTATTTGTTTCAGATCTAAACCAAGCAGATTCAATATGAAATTTAGTCTTTTTATGATAAATGATTGTCTGTGAACTTTCATTATTAAATAGTTTTTTCGAAACATTAAAATCTTGAATAAAATCCTCATAAGTTAATCTAAAAGGCACTTTCTTTTTAAATATAATCCAGTCAATGACAATATCAGTGGAAGGATCATTGTAATTACTAATGATTAAGATTGCCATATATTGACAGATTTAAAAATCTGTTTAAGGAATTATATCTTTTGAAATACAAATCCCTTAAACAGGCAATTTATCAGTTTTCGGAAACAATTAAGCCATAGCTACAAAATCACTGTCTGGTGAACCAGCAGTAATGGCTTGTCCAATAGTATTATAATACGTGGATCCATGTTGCCCTACAACACAAAAACATAGACAAGTGCTAGAAACATACTTGTAAGTATACTCAGCAACCCCACCTTTTGTTTGTTTCATATTTTCAGCAGATAATCCTGAATTTACAAACGATTCTAATAATAAATCCTTTTTCATGGTTCTTTGATTTAAGTTTATATGTATTGATTAAATTGAAAAAGAGGGCATTTTTATAACTCAAAAAATTAGATTCCCTGCCAGTCTTAACTGGGTTAAAGTATTTGACAAATAACTTAACAACAACGCTTAATAAAATTTTAACCTTAAAGAGCTAACACCTTTCTTTTTTTTTATCAAAAGTACATCCAACTCACTGCCAAATACTGTCACACCTCTGCCAATTTTTAGGTATCAGATGTTTTTTTTTCATTTTCATCCTTTTCTATAAAATGGTATGTTTCGCGTTGCAGACAATAACTTATTAGGTAACCCATAGCTCTTAAATCTTCTAAGTAGCGAAAAAATGTTCGCGTCGATACACATATTCTTTTGCTCAATTCTTCGGCGTTGCCGGTTTGTTTTTTGGAAATTAATTCAAGCAGGAAATTTAATTTTTCTTGTTTATTCCTAAATGTTGACATATCAATAGGTTTTATAGTTGAATATCTGGTTAATAAACTTAGCTGGCTGCAAGGAAGCCTCAAACCATATTATTCATGTAAAACCTGTATGGCAAGCCCAAAATAAGAAAATCAGTAAGCAATTGGAATGACAGGGGGGGGGGGGGGGTGAAAATCAGATACATAGCTTTATGGTTTTTATAATTCGGATATTATTTTTATGTTTAATATGCATTAAGAATGGCGAAGTAAAACTTTATTTTAAGTAAGTATATCGTGTAAAATAGAAAAACAAGGAATGCGGTTAATGATTAATCCAGTTTTTTGAAAAAGGTAATACGGGAATTTGCTAAAATATTGCAAATTGTTAATAAGTTGGCAAATTGTTAATAAAACAGAGGGTTTAATGTGATAATTTGCTAATGTGTTAATTGGTTAATGTGCTGATTGGTTAATTTGCTAATTAATCTGCTAATTGGTTAAGGTGCTGATGTGTTAATTAATGTGCTGATTGTTCAATGTGCTAATTAATGTGCTAATTGGTTAAGGTGCTAATATAGCCAATTACCACATTATCGCATTATCACATTATCGCATTATCACATTATCGCATTATCACATTATAACATTATCGCATTATCACATTACATTTGAACAATGGAACATTTAAACTCCTCAGCCATTTGAACACGTAACCTTCACTACGAGGAACGAAGCAGGAACGCCGAAAGCAATTAAATTCCATAACCCCTTTACTTATGAATTACCCTAAGTCGTGCTTCCGTATGCTCAATAAATGCATTGCATTTTTCCAGGTCCGAACGCATTTCATTTATATCATCACTAAATATGTTTTCGCTGAACTCATGAGCTTTCTGTAACATCCTGATATAAGGATCAGTGTCGCTTTGTCGGGTCAGTTTCCGCAATGCTCCCATATAGTCATCCCTGAAAACAGTCGCGATTATGATTTTCGACTGACCTGCCTTTACCAGTTCGGCATTCATCATTACCCTGGCAACTCTTCCATTTCCATCCAGAAACGGATGCACTTCACTGAGCATAAACATCATAAATGCCGCCCTGGCAAAGGGGTGTTCCAGGGCTTTGTAAAGGTCAAAGCTTTGAATAAGAGTACCTTTCACCAGGTTAAAATCAACGAACGAAGTACTTCCTGCAAAGTTATTTTTATCTTTAAAAAGTCCCGGATTTTTATCTTCCCTTGCGCTAAGTAAAATGCTGTGGCGGTATGATAATATGGATAGCAACTCATCCGGCGATTGGGGCGTGACCGACATTTCCTGCCGGTCCGACACAAGCTGGTATGTTCCCAAAACATCGTGACTATCCTGGTTTCTGGCAGGCATGGGCATTTTGGTATCAATAATCTGTTTTGCTTCATCTACTTCAAATACAGTGCCTTCGATATAGTTTGAAAAGTAACTTTCGAAAAAGGCAAAATTCCGGAAAGCATTTGATGTCACATTTCTGTCGGGACGATTTCTGAACTCTCTTTTTTGCAAATCACGGAAAAGCTCTTCGAATAAGTTCATTCTGCCCGGATCGTAAGGCGAACCAAAGGCCCTGGCAATGGCAAGAGGTGAAGAAAGTATTTTCGATGAATGTGTGGCAAGCAAAGCGCTGATCATTTTATTGAGCCTTTCAAACTCCATATGCATATTGAGTTCCTTCGCGATTTCCCTAGCCTTATCCCTCACTTTGTTTAATTCATCTTCCCCATTTACACGGATGATCTGTTCCAGCTTGTCTTCAATCTCAGCTAATGGCAAGCATTTGGAAGAGTCGCCCCTATTTTTCGAGATTTGCAGGTTTTCCAGAAATGCCCTGGGCTTTTGTGATACAAACAGTTCGCCCGACAATACATTATCACCATTGATAGGAATGTGGCCTTGCAAAAAACGAAGGGTAATCCCAGGTAGATTTATCTTTTTTGTGTAGGTATATGTCAGGAAAATATGCCCGGCTTTGGTGGGTTGAAATTCAAAAGCGGAGCGATGACTTAACAATGCACCCGGATAAAGTTTCCCCAATATGCGAAACAGGTTTCGTTTGATAATCTCTTCCACGGTATCCGTGAGATTTGAGGAATAGATACGTGGGGAAATCTTCCTGATTTTGCCCTCTCTCTCTAACCTGGAAATCTGTTTCGCTATCCTGGGTTCCGAAGACACAAATATTATCTCCTGGAAGTGCAGCGGTGTATTATTTTCCATTATAAATGCAATTTATACAAAAATAGAAAATATTTTCCATTATAAGGCGATTATATATAAGTATTTTCCATTGTAATAAAAAAATTGAGACTTTTAAATTTGATTCAAAACTTTAAACATTTCGTACTTTGAAACTTGAACGCTTCAGGCATTAGAACCTTGAAAAGCGAAGGGGAGTTGGGGAGAAATGGCGAAAGTGCGATTGAACCATTGAACCTTGAAAGCCACAGGCATTTGAACATTTGCGCTTCGTTCCGATAGCTATCGGAACCGCTCAGCAACCCGGAACCTATGAACGCTGCAGGCATTGAACCCTTGAACGCGAAGCATCTGAACCTTGAACGCGAAGCATTGAACCTTTGAACCTTTGAACTTTTAATATATTCCATCCTTCCAATATCCTCCCTGTTAATAAAATTCTTCCCCCTGCAAAGCCATATACCTTAAATTTGCATTTCTTTAATCGAAACCATATACTTTGAGCCGAAATATTTTAGACGAACTGAACGAATCGCAGCGAAAGGCTGTGGAATGCATTGATGGACCGATAATGGTAATAGCAGGAGCAGGCTCCGGGAAGACGCGTGTGCTCACTTACCGGGTGGCGTACCTTATCGAAAAAAAGGTTGATCCGTTCAATATTCTTTGCCTCACTTTTACCAACAAGGCTGCCCGCGAAATGAAGGACAGGATTGTGAAAATCGTCGGTGGCGAAGCCCGCAATGTATGGATGGGTACGTTTCACTCGGTTTTTGCACGGATATTGAGGATTGATGGGCATTTGCTCGGCTATCCTCCCAATTTTACCATTTACGACAGCGACGACAGCAAAAGCCTGATCCGTAATATTGTTAAGGAATTTGAACTCGATGCAAAAGAATATGCCGCCAACAATGTGCTTTCGCGTATTTCGGCTGCAAAATCGAACCTGATTACTCCTGAGGATTATAACAGCAACGCCGAAATCATGGAGCAGGACCGGCAAGCTAAGAAACCCTATATCGGTCAGATTTATACCCGCTACCAGAACAGGCTTTTTAAATCGGGAGCCATGGATTTTGACGACTTGCTGTTCAACACCAACGTTCTGCTTCGCGATCATGCCGATATTTTGTACAAATACCAGGACAAGTTCAGGTATATCCTTGTAGACGAATACCAGGATACCAACTTTTCGCAGTATATCATTGTAAAGAAGTTGGCTTCTCGCTTTTTGAATATCTGCGTTGTAGGTGACGATGCCCAGAGTATTTATGCTTTCCGCGGAGCCAACATTCAGAATATCCTGAATTTCAGAGTCGATTACCCCGAGTATAAACTCTTCAAACTGGAGCAAAACTACCGTTCGACAAACAATATCGTCCAAGCCGCAAACAGCATTATTGCCAATAATAAGGATCAGATTCAGAAGGAAGTCTGGACCGAAAACGAAGTTGGCCAACCTGTTAAAATCATTAAAGCTACCAGCGACACTGAAGAAGGGACTTTGATTGCAAACAGTGTTTTTGAAATTAAAATGAATGAGCAGCTTCGCAACGATGCATTTGCCGTGCTTTACCGCACCAACGCGCAGTCGCGGTCGATTGAGGAAGCATTGCGAAGGCTCAATATTCCTTACCGAATTTATGGCGGATTGTCTTTCTACAGCCGTAAGGAAATAAAGGATTTGCTGGCTTATTTCCGACTTGCTGTCAATCCGCTTGATGAGGAAGCGTTGCGACGTATTATCAATTATCCGCATCGTGGCATAGGCGAAACCACCATGCAGAAAATTACTTTGCTGGCCGGACAAGGCAATCTGCCGATATGGGAAATCATCGCAAATCATGCGCATTACCAGTTAGGACTTGGAGGAAAAACAGCAACCGCTATCAGCAATTTCATTACCATGATTTTGTCGTTTGGCACACAGGTTCAAACGCGTAGTGCTTTTGATCTGGCTGAATATATAGCTAAGGCTTCGGGAATAATGAAGGAAGTTGACGAAGATAAAACCATCGAAGGCCAGGCCAGGATGGAGAATATAGAAGCTTTGCTGAATGCCGTTCAGGAATTTGTTGAACGCGAGCCTGGTCCGGGCGAGGAAACCGGCGAAGTGCGCCACCTCGATCTTTTTATGCAGGAAGTTTCGTTACTTACAGATCAGGATACCGGCGACAAAAATGATACCGATCGTGTTTCTCTGATGACCATCCACCAGGCCAAAGGCCTTGAATTCCCGTATGTGTTTATTGCCGGGTTGGAGGAAAATCTTTTCCCATCGTTTATGTCGATTAACTCGCGGGCAGACCTGGAAGAAGAACGAAGACTTTTTTATGTAGCCATTACCCGCGCCGAGAAACGCGCAACCATTTCGTACGCCGAAAGCCGTTACAAATGGGGACAACTTACTTTATCGGAGCCAAGCCGTTTTATTGACGAAATTGATGAACGCTATGTAGAACGGCCAGCCCGAGCCAAATGGAACCGGCTGAGCGAAGACATGGAACCTAAAAAGCCCAAACCAAATTATCAGCCGAAACCAGTTCAGCCGGCAAAAGGCCCTGAACCGAAGTCAAATCAGCCACCAGTCGGAAACTTCAAAAAGGTAGGCAGTTACCAGAAGGACGCCCCTGCCCCACCGCCGGTTTCTGCCGGAAATGATGATTATGAAAAAATTCATCCCGGAATGACCGTGGAGCATACTACTTTCGGCAAAGGCCAGGTAACCAGTGTAGAAGGATCAGGACCGAATAAGAAAGCATCGGTACTGTTCGAAAGTGTGGGACTAAAACAGTTGCTGCTGAGGTTTGCGAAGCTGAGGTTTTAGGGAACTGTCATCCTCAATCAATATTTCAGAATTTTAAAAATAACCGGATATTACTGTCGAAGTTTCCGGTTTTTGTTGTTTAAATCATCAGTTACCTGATGAATGATGTTCACTTCAATCTGTTAAATTGTGTTATCAATATGTTAAATAAAATTAGTTTTGCTATTGCTATTTATAATATTTTTTATTGATAAATATGCTATTTTTCTCTTATTAACTTATTAATTTATACTCATTTATCTAATATTCTGTTAATTATGATGTTAATATGAATTCAGATCTTTGAGTATTATTTAATGTTTGGAATTACCATTCCAGATACCTGCAATTCTTCCAGGAATCAACTCAAAACATTTTTTTAATTCCCATGTTTTTAGAATTACAATTTCTCAGACTGATCACAGTAAAGATGCAGTCAGATCTGAGGCAGATCAAAGATGTTTGAAAACGTTCCTACAATTGATGCGATTAATTAGCTTGAAGCTCAAACCTACATTCAGACTATTAATTCCTCTGTGAAACATAACAAACACTACTCCCGATCATTGCAAAAGGGTGCCTTGTACAATTGAATTGTAAGTTTGCCCATCCCGGCTATTTTTCTCAAACCCAAAACGCTCCATCGCATCTCACATATGATTTGTGCTATGTGTAGATCCACTCTTGGCAAATGGTGATGAATGAATCAACAAGAAATCTTTCGATATAACTCAATCTACAGATCCATTCGCCACTGATATTTTAGCTCCTGTTTCTGAACAAGATACACACTCTGAATACTTTGTTTCATTCCATTATTATAAATACTACCGGCTAATTTATCAGTTACATTCTCCATTTTTCAGTATTATTTTTCTTTCATTACTCCTCATGCTCCCACCTACCCTGAAATTTTGTTACCTGCTCTTTCATCTTTTTAAATGCACTTATAAACGCTTAAATGTTAACCATTTCGAAACAAACCTGGGAAAAATTACTAAATCAACTCGAAGATTTTATTCGATTACGAATCAGCGAAACACGCGATATTAAACCTGAAATAAATACCCAACAAATTGTGAAAGCTTTTGATGATTTTCAGACAGGATTTATAAGTGATTGCCTGGGGATAAAACTAAGCAAACAGGAAGAACTTATCTGTTTCATTGCTTTATTGCCTGCCCTGGTTCCCGGGTATTTCGACAAGGTTGTATCAAGAATTTTTCCGGAGGGTGCTGAATTACATGAATTGGGTGGCGTGAAAGGCTTGAATCATAGGGGATTTATCCCAACGGGCGAAACTGCCTTATTCCTGCTTTCGGGAAACGATCCGGTTATGAGACTGGAGGCAATGAAGTATTTCAACACGGATCAGCTTTTAGCAAAACACAATGTTCTGCATATCGAAAATACGAGCGAAGGCGAGCCCCAACTCAGCGGCAGAATAGTTGTTAGCACCGAGATCCTGGATAAATTCTTTTTTGAAGGTTTAAATCGCCCAAAAGTAAGCTCTGAATTCCCTGCCAAATATATTTCCACGCACCTGGAATGGGGCAACCTGGTTATCAATCATACAACCATGGCAGAAGTGGAAACCATCAGCAACTGGATAGCTTATCACGATGAAATGGCAAATGAATGGGGACTGAAAGATGTGTTTAAGGAGGGTTATAAGGCATTGTTTTACGGTCCGCCGGGAACGGGAAAAACCTTTACGGCAACATTGCTGGGCAAGCAATTTAACAAAGATGTTTACCGCATTGATCTTTCGCAGGTAGTATCAAAATATATAGGCGAAACGGAGAAAAACCTGGAAAATGTTTTCCGTAAAGCGGAAGACAAAAACTGGATACTGTTTTTTGATGAAGCCGATGCACTTTTCGGGAAACGAACCTCTGTTTCGAGCGCGCACGATCGGTATGCCAACCAGGAAACATCTTATCTGCTTCAACGAATCGAAGATTTTAACGGGCTGGTAATACTGGCTTCCAATAACAAAACCAATATCGATTCAGCGTTCCTCCGGAGGTTCAATGCTATAGTCCATTTCCCCGTTCCCGATCCCGAAGAACGGCTTCACCTGTGGAAGATATACCTTCCTTCAAAACATGGTCTGTCGGATGCCGAAGTGCTGAGCATCGCCAATAAATACGATGTAACCGGTTCCACAATTTTAAATGCCATTCATAATGCTGCCATCAATGCATTTGCGGCTAAACGGCTGATAAATCACGAAAATATAATTGAGTCACTCAGGCGGGAACTGCGGAAGGAAGATCGAATGCTTAATTGACATTGGAATATCAGTTAATAAAGTTACGAAGTTTGAAGAGTTTAAAATGTTTGAAGAGTTTAAAGAGTTTGACCGGAGGTTCTCCCATTCATGCTGAGCGTAGCCGAAACACAAGGGGAGATGTCCTAAGGACAGAGGGGTACAAAAATTAATAAAATTTCATCAGCTTTTGCCAAAATCAAAAAACTATGATCACACAGGCACTGACATATATTTCGACAAAAATCAATACTGCCTTTTTCACTCCGGGTGGAAGCCCCAGGGTAATTATGGGGAATATAGCCACCTTGAATGATGCAGGGATTAATGAGTCAAATTTGCTTTTATCGCTTGTAAATATTGAGGAAGAGGTTATGCTCCGTAATCCGGAAAATTTCTTTAAACGGGACCTTAACACAGTTTATAAAAACCCTCCTATGCATGTAAATATTACCATCATGTTCGGAGCTTACCAACCCAATGAAAACGGATTGGGAACTAATTACGAAGGTTCCATTTCCAAAATCCAGAAAGTGATTGGATTTTATCAGCGCAACAGTATTTTTGAGCGTGTTAATTTCCCGGATCTGCCTGCAGGCATCGAAAAACTCACTTTTGAACTCATCAATCTCAACCTCGAACAGCTTCACCATTTGTGGTCTATGCTCGGCGGCAAATACATTCCTTCGGTTGCTTACAAAATGCGTATGGTGGTTATTGATGAGGCACTTGAAACAATGGAAGCACCTTTAATTACGCAGATAGTTATTGACGATAAAATTAAATTTCAGCAATGATAGTCACGAATTATACAAAGTTGTTCAGCATAGAGTTTCTGCATGATGCATACGCAGACAAAGATGATATTTTGCGTGATGTGAGTGTTGTGCCTGATGAAGTTACAGCGCAGATCATGCAAGGCTATCGTCTCAGCTTAAAGGCTGACCACAACAAGCTGATGTGTTTTGTTCAAACCATTGCCACCATTGATACTTTGGGAGGAAGTCCAAAAGTGAATGTTGTGAATAAACCGCTCGTTATTTTTGATGAAAATGTAACACTTACTTTCAGGATCATTCTTAATTCGTCACGTTTTTTTGATAATTCAAACCTCCGCCGGTATTATGCCAAACCAAATATTTTACGTTTTGGCAACGATAGCGGTAATAAACTCAGCGCACTCCTTTCGTTATCGAATAAAATACCTGTCTACAAAACTACCGAAACCTATAAAACAGGAATGCTTGCCGTAAATGCGGGCAGCCTCACTTTCGAAGCGATTAAGGACAACGATCCGACACATGTGCAAAATACAACCAAAGCTCAATTCTGGCAACATGTAACCGACAATGTTCCATATGTAAATCAAGCAGACATGATCGAAAATAAAGCTGATGAAAAGTGCTTTGCCCTGGTTTCGGTTTCGTTTAAAAAAAATCTGGCAAACCAGTTTAGCTTACTTAAAAAAAGCGCTGTGGTAGCAGACGACAATACTATATTGGGGAAAGATTACCTGATCCATTTCAAAAAAAATGAAACAAACTGATTAAATAATTCCTATTTACTGATCGAAAACAAATAAATAATCATTCATTTTAAACCTAAACACTATGTCACAAATCAATGAAACTGCAATCCGGACTCCCGGTGTTTACACAACGGAGATCCCAACATTGCCACCTTCGGTAGCCCAGGTATCAACTGCAGTCCCTGCATTTATCGGGTACACCCAAAAGGCCCTGGATTATGATGGATTAGACCTCACCGGGAAGCCAACGAAAATTTTCTCCCTGAAAGAATACGAAGATTTCTTTGGCGTGGCTGACAATGAAGACAATATAGAAGTAAACATCACCCGAAAAACTGAAAACAGCAAGGTGGTTCTCAAATCGGCGAAAGCTGATTTTAAGGTCGCAACAAAAGCTTCACTGCATATTATGTACTATGCGCTCAGGCTGTATTTTGAAAACGGAGGCGGGCCATGCTACATAGTTTCGGTTGCTGCAACTGCGAGTGAACCCGTGGTTGATAATACAAAACTACAGACAGGACTAACTGCCGTTGCCGCATTTGATGAGCCAACTCTCATCATTTTCCCCGAAGGCCAGGGGATCAGCAACGGTGCCAACTATTACTCATTGGTAACGCTGGCTTTGGCGCAATGTGCCAGTCTGCAGGATCGGTTCTCTATTATCGATATTCACAAGCAGGAGAGTACAACTAACGGAACCATCGTGAATTTCAGAGGTGGCGGCCCGGATCCGGGATTTACGGCTAATGATAACCTGAATTACGGAGCCGTTTATTATCCAAATCTGAAAACCACTTTCGACTTTGCATACCTGCAATCGGCCACTGACGTAAATATAACACTCGACGGTGGCGCTGCCGTTACCACCAAACTTGATGCGTTGAAAGCAACAGATCTTGAGGCGTATTATTCTTCGCTGGATGCGTTGAAGAAACTCAGTCCGACCTTGCCACCATCGTCAGCCATTGCAGGGATTTATGCCCGGGTTGACGGCTCGCGGGGAGTGTGGAAAGCGCCAGCCAACGTTTCGATAAATTCAGTGTATGAAACTACCGATTTTATTTCGGACGACGAGCAGGGCGATATGAATATGGATCCTGCATCCGGTAAATCGGTAAATGCTATTCGTGCATTTAACGGTAAAGGCATACTTGTTTGGGGCGCACGCACTTTGGATGGCAACAGTAACGAATGGCGCTATATTTCGGTTCGCCGGCTTTTTATTATGGTTGAAGAATCCGCTAAAAAAGCGACCTTCCCATTTGTGTTTGAGCCCAATGATGCCAATACCTGGGTAAAAGTTCGCGCCATGCTCGAAAACTACCTCACCTTACTTTGGAGACAGGGCGCTTTGGCAGGAGCCAAACCGGAACATGCATTTTTTGTAAAATGCGGTCTGGGCCAAACCATGACGGCACAGGATATTCTTGAGGGTCGACTGATTGTCGAAATCGGAATGGCTGCCGTTCGTCCTGCTGAATTTATCATCCTTCGCTTTATGCATAAACTGCAGGAATCCTAAATTTATATTTTCAATACATACCCTTAGAAATCAATAATTTAAAAACGAAATAAAATGGCAAATTATCCAATCCCAAAATTTCATTTCCAGGTTGAATGGGGCGGTGCAAAAATTGGTTTTACCGAGATCACCGGTCTCGAAGTTTCGACTGAAGTGATCGAATACCGTGATGGTGCGAGTCCTGAATACCACAAAATAAAAATGCCCGGTATGCAGAAGTTCTCGAACATCACCATGAAGCGCGGCACTTTTCAGGGCGACAATGATTACTACAAGTGGTGGAACACTGTGGCACTCAACACCATTGAGCGGAGAGACCTCACCGTTTCGCTGCTCAACGAAAAGCATGAGCCCGTGGTAGTCTGGAAAATAAAAAATGCATGGCCTGTAAAAGTGCAATCTACCGACCTAAAAGCTGATGGCAACGAAGTAGCCATCGAAACCATTGAAATTGCCCACGAAGGTTTAGTAATTCAAAACGAAGGCTAATGTTCGACTACCCACCTGTAGGTTTTCATTTCCTGGTCACGTTCCAGCTGTTTCCGCAAACGCCTAATGATTTCCGGTTTCAGGAAGTCAGCGGGCTGGATGTGGAGATGGAAATGGACACATTTCTCGAAGGCGGGCAAAACCGTTTTTCCTGGAAATTGCCCAAGCGGGCGCGTTACAGCGACCTGGTACTGAAACGCGGGATGTTTATGGGTTCGGGCATTGTACTTTGGTGCCAGAATGCATTCGAGAATTTCGTTTTCGAACCCGTCAATATCACCATCGCCTTGCTTAATGATTCACATGTTCCTGTTCAGGCCTGGTATGTTGTAAACGCCATTCCAAAAAAATGGAGTATCAGCAATTTCAATGCACAGGAGAACTCAGTAGTTGTCGAATCCATCACGCTCAGCTACCAGTTTTTTAACGTGATAAGTGTCGAAAGCCTTATAAGTGGAGGAATTTCTGCGGCAGCAAGTGTCTCATTTTAAAAGAGCGCCGGAGAATTGATATTAGTACTGAATAGAGTGCTTTGTAACAAGTGCTTTGTGCATAGTGCCTGGTGCATGGTAGTTCCTGTAACATTGGATATATGATCAGGAATAGACCCCTCTGTACTTCGGACATCTCCACGTGCACTTCGGCTGCGCTCAGTAACCAGGGGAGAACCCGGATAAGTTAATTCGTAGATCTTGTTTCCGATTTGAAACTTGGATTTTGGAACTGGAACTAAAACAAACTAAATACTTGAAAAAAATAACCTTATTACGATAAAATCCTTTAACAACAAGCATCATGCCCATCGAAATCAAGGAACTGGTAATCAAAGCCTCAGTAGGCAACAGTAGCAGTCAACAATCCACGCCTGTTTTAGGGTCTTCAGATATTCAGAAGCTGAAAAAGGAGATCGCCAAAGAAGTGACTGAAAGAGTTCTGAAAACGCTTATACAAAATAATGAAAGATGATAACCAGCGGATTTGGCAAACATGAAAAGCTAAAAATTCAGTCGTATTCCGATAAAGGGTTTGCGACCCAGGTTGGTACGGCCTTCGAGGTGACAATAAACCCGGAAACTTACACCACCAGGCACCGGATCGAGTTTTCGGATACGCAGGCGCCAGGCACGTCTATGCCCATTCTGAAATTCAACAAAATAACAGCCCAGGAGATCGGTTTCGATTTCCTGTTCGACAGCACAGGCGTTATTAAAGATGCTTCGCCAATAAGCCTGGGAATTGCAGATCCTTTTGCCAAGCCAAAATCCGTTGCCAACGAAATAGATGCTTTCCGGAAAAATATCATTGAATACAGAAGAGATATTCACCGTCCTTATTTTCTGAAGATTCACTGGGGTACGCTTTTGTTTAAATGCGTACTTACAAATATGGATATTGAATACAAGCTTTTCAAATCCGACGGAACACCCATTAGGGCCGTAGCCAAGTGCACTTTTAAGGGAACAGTTGAGGAAGATTTGCGAAAAGCCCTCGAAAACAAGCAAAGCCCCGATGTAACTCACGAACGGCTTGTAAAAGCTGGTGATACGCTTGCGCTGATGACGTATAAAATTTACAAGGAACAAAAGAACCTCGTGCCCGTAGCAGCATTTAACCAATTGGATGGTTTCAGAAATGTGAAATCAGGAACAAAAATTTATTTCCCACCGGTAGAAAAATAAGTAATGCCAGATATCCAGACAAATAATGACTCCAATAATGAAATAGGCGGCCTGGTAACTTACGCCCTGCTTGTTGATGGTACTGCTATTTCCGAATCTATCGAAATAGTGAGCATCGAAATTCACCAGGAAATTAATGTAATAACCAAGGCACGTTTTGTGATTGTGGATGGAGAACCGGAAACGGAGGATTTCCAGATAAGCGGCAGCAACCTGTTTTTGCCCGGGAAAACGATTGAAATCAGCCTGGGGTACGATTCCACAAATGTTAAAGTCTTTAAAGGAATCATTGTTGCAAATTCCCAAAAAGCCAGTGACGACAGTTCATTACTAATCGTTGAGTGCAGGGATGAAACCGTAAAAATGACGTTGGATAAAAGCAGCAAGCATTATGAAAACCAATCTGCTACAGATATTGCAGATACTTTATTGTCAAAGTATGGGATCACAGACAAGGATATTACTGCTGCAACCGTAACGCACAAGCAACTGGTTCAGTTTAACAGCAGCGACTGGGATTTTATGATCAGCAAACTGGATGCAGCCACCCTGATGTGTATTCTCAATAATGGCCAGGTGATGATAAAAAATATTGTTGCCGGTCCGTCAAGCACTGATCTGCCTGAATTCAGATTTGGCAACAACATCATTGAATTTGATGGGAATATAGACTCTCGCGTGCAATCGGATAATGTGAGCTTACTTTCGTGGAATTATACTACCCAGGAACTTGAAGATGAAGTATCTGCGTCGAGTCAGAACAGGGAAAGTGGCGTGTCTACCGAAGATTTAGGGGCAGGACAAACAACCACCGTTCGGGCAGGTGGCAAAAAAGAACCACCTGAGCAGCAGGCTTTGGCCAAAACTAAAAAGATCCGTGAAGTTTTATCCAGGATGAAAGGTACGGTTAAATTTTTCGGAAGAGTTGCAAATCCAGTACTTCCAGGAGATTTTATAAATCTGAACGGATTAGGCACCAATTTCAACGGTTCTGTATTTGTTTCGGCAATCGATCATGATTACAGCGAAGGCGACTGGACCACTACGGCCATATTGGGATGGGATGAGAAATATTTTGCGGAACAGATAAACCCGTCGAGCGAAAATACTTCAAGCGGCGAACTGGCTGCAGTGCAGGGATTGCAAATTGGTATTGTAACCGATATTGTTGATGCTGATGGCGATTTCAGGGTAAAAATACGATTGCCGATGGTTGATAACCAGCAGGATGGTGTTTATGCACGCCTTGCTACGCTGGATGCCGGCAACAACCGTGGTACTTTTTTTATGCCCGAAGTCGGGGATGAAGTTATAGTCGGATTTATGAATAATGATCCGAATCAGCCGGTAATACTTGGAATGCTTCACAGTAGTCAAAATGCTGCGCCTTTATCCCAGGAAAGTTCAAACGATAAAAAAGGATATGTGTCGCGTTCGGAAATTAAGATAACTATTGACGATGGCGAAAAAAGCATCACCATCGAAACTCCCGGAGGTAACGTATTTACAATGAACGATACCGAAAACAAAATTACTCTGGTAGATTCCAACAGCAACAAAATCACTATGGAACAAGCTGGTGTTACTATTGAATCAGCAACTGTTCTTACGTTAAAAGCAGGTACATCACTTGCCATTTCGGCGCCTCAGTTATCAATGAAAGCAGATGGAGAATTAAAATTAGAAGGAGGAGGATCAACCACGGTAAAGAGTAGCGGGATGATGACCATACAGGGAAGCATGGTGAGTATAAATTGAGAGGCTAGAAAATTCAGAAATAAAAGTCGATGGAAAATGAGAATCAAAAGTTGGAGTGAAACAGCCACGAAGTGGCTAAACATCAATAACCGTGGGTGCAAGCCCACGGTCATTGATCGGAGTAAAAAGATCAGCCACGAAGTGGTTGAACAGAATTATAGATTATTCAACCCCTTCGGGGCTGAGACTTTCCTTCTGTAGTCAACCGTGGGTTGCACCCACGGTTATTTGGGTGGAGCCCTTTCAGGGCAATTTGAGAATGCAGAATTAGATTTCACTTTTGATTTACATCAATAAACAGTTTTACTAACTAAAATAATACAAGAATGCCCTTCGCCGCCAGAGTATCCGATATGCACATATGCCCCATGATTACAGGAGTTGTTCCTCATGTGGGTGGACCTGTTTTACCACCGGGATGCCCTACGGTTTTGATAGGAGGAATGCCTGCAGCACGGGTTGGCGATATGCTAACCTGCACCGGACCACCGGATACAATTGCAGCCGGTTCAGGAACTGTAATGATTGGTGGTTCACCGGCAGCAAGAATGGGAGATAGTACGGTTCACGGCGGAGTTATTATTCTTGGATGTTTTACTGTAAATATAGGAGGATAAGGGATGGCAAAAATAATCAAATCATTTCTGGGCACAGGCTGGGGATTTCCACCTGAATTCAGCAATAGAAATGCCGAAGTCGGAATGCTGAGTGATGAAGCGGATATCGAAAGCAGCCTTGAAATTTTGCTTTCGACCCGACCTGGTGAGCGGGTAATGCGCCCCGATTATGGCTGCAACCTCGACGAACTGGTTTTCGAACCGCTTACCACAACCTTCAAAACCTATATCAAAGACCTGATTTCAACTGCTATTCTTTATTACGAACCGCGCATCGAAGTTAACAGCATTGACCTGGACGATACAGGTGAACTTGAAGGAAAAATAGTGATATCCATTGATTATACCGTGAGCGCAACCAACACCCGCTTCAATTTCGTGTACCCTTTCTACAAAAATGAAGCAACCGATCTGAGATAAAAACTAATTATAATTTTCCTGCAGAATATGATTTGCAAATTGAAAATTCAAATTTTAAAAACATTGTAGCCATGCCGTGCACTGATAGAAATCCGCTTGCAAGAGAAGGCACAAGCCAGCTTAACAGGGTGCTTGCTGCTCTGGATGTGCATTATGCTGATGTTGACGAACGCAATACCACTGATTTGCTGCTGTTCGCAAAACGGTATGCTGCTTACCTCAATTATTTCGACCACAACAATACAATAGATGGCAACTGGCAACCATTAATGATGATGGATGTGAGCATAACCTTAGCTACACTTGCCAATATCAACGTTAAAAGAATCAGTGATTATAAGAAACTGCTTTATAAAAATATAGCCCTTGCAAGTGATACAGCCCAGCCACAACGGGATAAAATTGCAAGGCAGCAGTTAAAATTCCTTTTCGATACTATTTTTTCGCTTCTGAAAATTATTGATGATCAACTGGTTTTACTTCCTGACCAGGATTATAAAAAGACGATTGAAGATATCATCAAAATCAAACTGAAACTGCAACTGGCAAATCTGGAGGAAAAGTTTTTCCAGGATTTCAAAACTGCAGGTTTGCTCGATTACACCTTTACCGAATTTGACAGTGATGCTCCATTTGAAGTTGAAAGCGATTTAAACTTCAGCCATACCCAGCTGTCAATAGTATGGCAATCGGTTGTTCCTGATTTATCAATCACCATTCCGGCATTGAGCAGTGATTATGATAAAATTGTTTATATCATAAATCATAACCTTTTTAATGGCACCATTGATTCAATCCTGAAAGGTGTTGCAACAATAGCATCGGGAGCAAAGGATTTATTCGAGAAAACTCTTGTTGATTTTCCGCAGCATTCGCCGCATTACGGGTTGTTCCTCACGTTTAC
Source organism: Bacteroidales bacterium (assembly GCA_038237165.1). Taxonomy (GTDB): domain Bacteria; phylum Bacteroidota; class Bacteroidia; order Bacteroidales; family UBA4417; genus UBA4417. The sequence continues at coordinate 22,021 of JBBRYZ010000038.1, forward strand.
AAAACTCTTTAAAATTGCGCAGGATGATCTTAATCATTTTACTCAGCGTCACCTGGACTTTTATTATAAAGATGTTTTACAACTGAAAAATAAGGATCCTCAGCCCGATTCAGCTCATCTTACATTTGAACTTCAGAAAGCAGTTAAGCAGGAATTATTAAAAAAAGGTATACAATTCAAAGGTGGGAAAGACGTAGCAGGAAAGGATATAAGCTATGCTTTGGATGAAGATGTTGTAATAAATAAGGCGACAGTTGCCAAAATACACGCACAACAGATTGATCTTAAGAACAATAAACCGCTAAAAGCTTTTGCGGTTGCAAACTCCGAAGATGGTGAAGGTGCCAAACTGATTTCGGCCGATAAAAGCTGGTTTACTTTTGGAAATCCGAAAAACAAAAAAACAGCCAAAACCGGATTTGCTTTTGCTTCAAATATCCTATTTCTCAACGAAGGATCAAGAACCATTACGATTACAGTTACTTTCGAAAATCCCATAGCTGAACTCAAATCCATCAGCCGGAAAAATATTGGCTGTTTTAATGCCTCACTTACCGGTAAAAAAGACTGGCTGAATAAAAATGTTACCACCGTTTATGATGATCTGGCTCAGAATTTAAGTTTTGTAATCTCTTTAACACCTAACGATCCGGCGATTGTTCCATATTCGGAAAAAATTCATAAACAAAACTTTGAAACCGGTCTGCCGTTGCTTACCATTTACCTCGACCAGGATGCCCCCGATGCCATTCCGTATTCTGTTTTATGTAAACAAAAAATCAGCCGGACTGATATAACGGTTAATGTTACCGGAGTGAAAGACTTGGTGCTTAGCAGCGATAATGGCACTTTGGATGCTTCAAAACCATTTAAACCCTTCGGTGATTTCCCAGCATCGGGCGCCGGTTTTTATATTGGCAGCAAGGAAATTTTTCAGAAAAAAATCTCATCACTTACACTTGACTTTACAGGAACGTCTCCTTTCAGTGCATCGGCATCTTACCTCGACGAGGCTTCATGGAAAACATTGCCAAACCTTGCAGGAAAATCAATTACAGGTATTGATATAGCTCCCGCAGCCATTGATTTTACGCCCAACGAAAATCTGAAAGCCACGTCGCTCAACGGGTTTATAAGACTCGCCAATTCGACCAGCAAATCAATTGACACCTATCTGGCCAGGGTAAAGACAGCACTTGATGGAACAATGTTACACCTGGTTGATAAAGACAAACCTTTAGAATATAAGCTAACAGTTGGCCAATCGCCTTCAGTCGAAGAAATTAAAATCAGCAATTTCTCGATTGGATACAAGGCTACATCATCAATAGATTTTACAAAGCAACGATTTGAAACCACGAACAACCTGTTTTATCACCTCACTCCTTTCGGATATGCGGAAGTATATAATGACGGAACATTAGCCAACGACCAGGCTGAAAAAACTGAAAAATATACTTTACTGACCGATATAATTAATAATGGCGAGCTGTTTGTTGGTTTCGAAAATGCTGAACCGGATACTGTGATAACTGTTTTATTTCAGGTTGCCGATGGCAGCTCGAACCCGCTGAAAAACATGGTAATGGTAAGCTGGTATTATCTTGCGGATAATGAATGGATAAAATTTGAAAGCAGAAATGTAATTGACCGCACAAATAATTTCACTCAATCCGGCATTGTTACATTAACGCTTTCATCTGATATTACAAATCAGAATACAGCATTCGAAAAAGGACTTCACTGGATAAAGGCGGCAGTTGAAAAAGATATTGATGCCGTATGCGAACTAATTTTAATTCAGGCTCAGGCAGCCAGCGTCACTTTGATTCAGGATGAAACCACTCAGGTTGAATTCCGCCAACTCATTCCGGCAAATACGATTTCAAAACTTATTGAAAGCGATGCAAAAGTAAAAACCATAACTCAACCGTTTATCAGTTTCAACGGCCGCATCCGCGAAAGCGATGAGCATTATTATGTGAGAGTGAGCGAGCGCCTCCGCCATAAGCAACGCGCCATTTCCATCTGGGATTACGAACACATTTTGCTTGAGCAGTTTCCGCAGCTTTACAAAGTGAAGTGCCTGAATCATTCCGGCTTTTATGAGGATAAAGGCACAAATGTTTTTTGTGAAAACCTGCCGGGTCATGTTACCATTGTTCCCCTCCCCGATCTGAAAAACAACACACATGCCAACCTGCTTAAGCCTTACACGCCTATCGGTTTATTGAATAACATCAATGAATACCTGAAAAAAGCAACTTCGCCATTTGTAAAGCTGCATATCAATAATCCCCAGTTTGAGGAAATTCAGTTGGATTTCAAAGTTCAGTTTTATGACAACCTCGACGTTAGCTTTTATACGCAGCTGCTTAATCAGGAAATAGAGAAATTCCTTTGCCCGTGGGCATACAGCCAGGATGTTGAAATTCCTTTCGGTTCAAAAATACAAAAAAGCGTATTGCTTAATTTCATTGAAGAACGGCCTTACGTCGACTTCCTCACCTGTTTCGAAATGCATCACGTGCTACGCGATGGCGACACCATTGTATTTGAGAACCGGAATGTGGAAGAAGCCGTGGCAACCACTTCACGCTCCATATTGGTATCGTATTACAACGAAACCAGTGGCTTAAAACATATTATAAATTCACCTGCAACCTGCACCTGCTAATGGAAGAGTTTACATCCATACCGAAATCATTTAAGCCTGTCGCAAGCCAGAATTATGAATTGTTGCGCAGCGAAGGTCTCAAACATATTGAAAACCTTTCATCTGCTGTCTGGACGGATTATAATGCGCATGATCCAGGCATCACCATCCTGGAAACCTTGTGCTATGCTATAACCGAACTTGGTTACCGCACCGGTTTTGACATGAAGGATTTTCTGCGCTCCGCCGATGGGAACCTTGTTACTGGCCAGGCTTTGTTTACGGCTAAAGATATACTTACAGTCAATCCACTGACTATTAATGATTACCGGAAATTACTGATTGATATTGAAGGGATTCATAATGCGTGGCTTATTGCCGATGATGTTAAGTTGGATGAGAAGAAGAACAAACATGCAGTAAACGAAGTTGAAATTTTCGCCGACTGCAAGGCAGATGAACTCACCTTTACGCCAAACCTTCAGCCACTTTTCCTTTCGGGACTTTACCGTGTGCTACTGGATCTTGATTTTGATGACCGTCTGGGTGATTTGAACAGCGGTGAAATAATTACAGGGAATCCCTCGTCAGCGGAGTTTTACGAAGGCGAATTTGTTTTCCAGGTAAACCTGCCGGAATGGAAAAATGCAGATTTCACATTTGCAACCAATGCTCAAAATCCTGTAAATGTTGATTCTTTAAGCATTCTACAGAAAGAAAAGCAGTTTGAATTTTCACTTAAACTTACCGATGCGAGCACATTGGTTTTTACAGTTTCGATACCACTAAATCCTTCTTCCAAAAATGTAACATTGGTTGACGTTCAGCAGATGTTTGATTTAACCGTTGCCGGGAAAAAGGAGAAAGTAGCCGAAATCTTCGGAACTTATCTGAAGAAAATTTCAAAATCAAAATCCATCGTTCAGTCAGCCACAAAATCTCTTAATGAGCATCGTAACCTTTGCGAAGATTTTATAGAAGTTACTACCATCGATGACGAGGAAATTGCTTTCTGTTTTGATACAGATGTAAATCCTGGCTTAGACATCGAAAAAATTCAGGCTGAAATTTTCTATGCGATCGAAAATTATCTGAATCCTTCGGTCGATTTTTATTCGCTTACTGAATTGCTTGAAAAGAAAATTCCTGTCGACGAAATCTTTACCGGTCCAATACTACAACACGGATTTATAGATACTGATCAGCTTGAGCAGACCAACCTGAGAACCGTTATTCACACTTCGGATATTATCAATCTTTTGATGGATATCGAAGGTGTATTATCCATCCGGAATTTTCAGATGACAAAATATGATTCGGACGGCAAACCGATGGCATGTTGTACTTCACAGAAATGGTGTATAGAAATTACACCTCTGCACAAGCCTGTGCTGAGTACAGATAAATCTAAAATCGTTTTATTTAAAAATCAATTTCCATTCCTGGCGCAATACGCCGAAGTACGCGATACTGTGCTGGTATTGCATGCCATCCGTTCAAGAGCAAAACTTAACGGCCTCGAACAGGATTTACCTGTACCTTCCGGCAACAAACGTGATACCGAAAGCTACTGGCCGCTGCAGTATGATTTTCCTCAAACCTATGGAATCGGGCAATATGGATTGCCTCCGGGAGCAACCTCCACGCGAATCGCGCAACAGCGACAACTTAAGGCATACCTTATGTTTTATGAGCAATTGCTTGCCGACTTTTATTCACAATTAAGCAATGCACACCAGTTATTTTCCATTGAGAATATCAAACAAACTTACTTTGCTCAATTTTTAAAAGACATTAAAGATCTGGACCCTGTTTACAGTACAACCGGCTTGTTCGGAAGCCTCGAAACGGTGCTTACCGACCAGGTTGCAACAGCAGAACTGAAAAACGGCTGGCAAACGCTGTATGAAGATAAAAATACCTTTGAAGACCGCCGTGGCCGTTTTCTGGATCACCTGCTTTCGCGCTTTGCCGAATCGTTTAATGATTACGCATTGCTGATGTACCGCATAAATTACGAAGACAAGACTGAAGAAAAGATCAGTTTCTCAGATTTATCGGATGCAAAACGGAATGTTATTAAAAACTATCCGTCCATAAGCAGTGAGCGAGGAAAAGGATTTAACTACTTCCCTCAGAAAGCTGATTTCACGGTTGATACCACACAGCTTTGGGATACCCAAAATGTTTCGGGACTCGAAAAACGGATCAGTTTCCTGGCGGGAATAAATGATTTTTCGCGTCGGTTTTTATTCTGCATCAAAAACGAAAAAATAATTTGCACCGAAAAATTAGTGACCGAAAACGGTGAAGATATTTTGCGCTGCTTCCATAGTTTTTCATTCATATCCATGGATGGAACCATGTTAAAATCAGTAGATTATTTATCCAAAACCGAGGCACTCACTGCACAGCTTCAGGCAATAAAAGAAGCTTCTGAAATTGAAAGCTATCTTTTTGATACAACTACATCTACTCTTCAGGTTATAGGTCCGGCCAGCGAAGTTCTTCTGGAAAGTGAATTAACATTTGCCGACAAAGCAGCAGCAATGGCTGTTGCCGCAATTCTGGCATCAGAGTTTGCCACAGAGTGCAACAATCCGGTCGGATTGCATCTGATTGAACATATTTTGCTTCGTCCGCGAAACAATACTTTCGATCTGTACGAGGTTTGCCTGCATGATTGCGATTGCCTTTGTGAACTTGACCCTTATACTTTCCGTGCATCGGTCGTGCTGCCTTACGATGCCGGACATTTTGACAATATGGCTTACAGACAGTATTTTGAGGAAAAAATCCGTGAGGAAGTGCCTGCCCATATCATGCTGAAAGTTTGCTGGCTCAATAACGATCTGATGCGACGCTTTGAATTAGCCTACAAAAAATGGATTGAAACACTGGCTGCTTTTGCCTCGGAGAAATCAATATCCAATACAGATAATTATAGGATTGCCAATAACGAAATGATCATACTGCTCGCTTCGCTGCACAGCGAATATCCGCAAGCCAACCTGCACGACTGCGCCGAGAGCAAGGAAGGCAGCAACACCGTGATGCTTGGAAAAACAGTTTTAGGAACCTTTAAAAGCTAATTTGAAATGAATACAGCAAAATCATATCCCGTATTTGAAGCCGACCAGGTGCTAACCAACAGACACCTCAACGATCTGTTCAATTATCTGGAACAACACGACCGGCTCACCCGCATTAAGCTGATTGGAAGCGGCATAGTATGCGGGCTCGATATTTCAATTCAGGGAAAAGATGCCATAACGGTTTCGAAAGGCTGCGGGATTACATCGCAGGGATACCTTATTACTTTCTGTGATACCAGGTTTACCCGTTTTATAAACTACAACACCAGGAATTTCCCCGGCGATCTGCTTTTTATAAAACAGTGCGAAGATGATGTCACTAATCCAAAACCGTTTTATAAAGATGAATTTAAGGATGGCATTTTTCAGCTGCTCACTGATGCCCAGTTTGATGATTTAAAAGGAGATGATCAGAAGAATGCAGTTGCTCTGTCAGCCAACTCAACACTTGATTTAAAGAATTATGCAGTAGTTCTGTTTCTCGAAACCGAGGAAGAGAGCCTTAAAAACTGCGACACCAACGACTGCAATGATAAAGGCAGCCAGATGGATTTCGAGGTAAAAGCTTTGCTGGTGGAAAAAGCAGTTCTGGATAAATTAAAAAAACAGCATGACAAACCGGTTCCTGCCGGGAAACCTACAGTAACTCCCGATTTACATCATGTTGAATTAAAAAGATACAATGTCCCTGTTCAGGATTTGAAATCGGCCGATGAAGTGCTGCAGGCTTTTGCCACTTTGGTGGATGATGCCAAACTTAGAAGCATTTCCGAAGTGCTGAATTATTGCTTTATACATTATTATTACCTGCTCGAAAATGAAACTTCGAATCCTTTTGAAAATGTATTTGAACTTTTCAAGCAACTGCGTGATGATATACTGAAAAACAATCCTATTCTGATTCAATACTTTTATGATTTTATTGATGATGTGCTGAAGGCATACTATGAATTCAAGCATAAGGTTTTCGAAGTCAGCACCTCCTGTTGTGGTAACGAAATGGATTTCCCACTTCATCTTATGCTTGGAGAAGCTACACAAAATACTTCGATTGAAATTCAGGACAATTATCGTCAATACTTTATCTATTCACCACTTTTCAACAACCAGAAAGACAAGCTGGCTGAAGTCCGGCTACTTTTTACCCGCATAAAACTGTTGACTACCGAGGTCAACTTTGCTTCGATCACTGATTTTGGAAATCGCATTGTTAAAGTCACGCCAAGCCGTTACGGATATGCCGACTTATCCGATCGCTGCATTCCATTCCATTATAATGTTACGGATACAGGCAATGAATTGTACCACTACTGGAATTATGACAAAACCAGGCGTGGCAACGACCGCTTTAACCTGGGATATAATGCAAATCAATATTGTTTTGCTGACAACGTTGTTCATCCATTGCTTTACGATATTGAGCGCTTTGACTTTTTCAGGATTGAAGGGCATATCGGGAAAAATATTACCAACGCGGTTACTTTGGTAAAAACGTTGCAGGTGGAGAACAATCTGCCATTTGATATTACTGCTTTAAGCGCCGATTATATAGGCGCACTTGTGAGAGGCGAAGAGCCGAAGTGTGTTATCCAGGACCTGGAAAGCGATTACCGGATGCTGATCGCGGAATTTATCTGTAAAGTGCATGATTCATTCTGTTTCGCTGCAAAACTTCCGTTCGTGATACCTGACCGGATTCTGAATTTCACTGCGGCCAATTTTGCAAAAGCCACGGTGGCTGATACTTCGGAACTAAAAAGCACGCTAAACTTTAACCCAAACCTGATTGACAGTGTTAGCCATCCATTTACTTCTGCCCTCGTTAATGAGTTTCAGGCAGTTAAAAAATACACAAAAGGAGATACTTTGCTTAAACTCTGCAATCCGGGCGCCAACACGATAGGTTCCGCCTATATTGCTATGAAAGGTCAGTTTTCGAATCCGGTTACCATCAATACCGATCAACCGGTAACATCCATTCAATTCCACGCTTTCGAGTTTGTTGATGCCATCGAGAGCATGTTCGAGCTGGTAATGAACAATGACCTGGCAGATGTGGATACAACCGAACTTAAAAATCGGAACGACCGTCTCGAAAAGGAGATTAGAGTGTTGAGTACATTCGCAATTCTGTTTGTGCAAACTTTGGAGAACAATGATCAGTCACATGTAAACGATCTCGCTTCGGATTTATACCTCGATTTACTGATCTTCAACCTGGAAACACTTCTGAATTCCTGCTTTGTCGAACAGGTTGAGGCTATTAAAAGCGAATACAACCGGCGCATGGCGCAGTACAGGCTTGCAAAGAATTTTAGCTTTTATTTCAAAAATCATGGCGGAATTGAGCATAAAGCCGGCGTGCCTCGTGGCGGAACATTTATCCTGGTTTACCACGAAGAGCGACGCAACCGTTTTATCGATAAAAATTCGCTTTTTGTAAATGCGAACCTCAGCAATTTAATGATTTCCCGTTTCCGGGATTTAATTCAGCCTGATGTTCCGCTGGATACGCTTACCTATCAGACCAAACTGCTGCAAACATCCATTTTATACAAAGATCCTGAGTTGTATGTTAGGTTTAAAGATGTGCTTACCCAATACCTTGATGACTGCAAAGATTTGCCGGATGGAAAACGCAAAGATCTGACAGATCTGATA
>JBBRYZ010000039.1:0-29868 GCA_038237165.1 Bacteroidales bacterium
CATTTACCGCCGGAAGTATAAACCCTTTATAACCATTATCGCGGGCTTCGATAGCAATGGGCAAAGCACCTTTTATAGGCTGGAGGCTTCCATCGAGCGAAAGCTCACCCATAATGATATATTTATCCATTACATCAGTTAACAATTGTTCTGATGCTGCCAATAATCCTACAGCAATGGGCAGATCGTATGATGAGCCTTCCTTGCGTATATCGGCCGGAGCCATATTGATAATAATTTTCTTTCGCGGAAACTTGTATCCTATATTAATCAAAGCGGCTTCAATCCGCTGATGACTTTCCTTCACCGCATTATCGGGCAGTCCAACCATGGAAAACTGAATTCCCTGATCTACATTAACTTCTATAGTAATAACAGTTGCCGTTATACCTTGAATAGCACATCCGAATGTTTTAACCAGCATAAATGGATTTTAAATAGATGGTTAAAAGTACGGTATTTTGGGATTTAAGGGAGCGATTTAAGCAAGTATTTTGAAGTTGAGAGTAAAATTGTAAGGGCAAAGAAAAGAGGCGAAGAAAAGGCAGTTAAGGGCTTCCAGATAATAAGAGAGAAATGCATATTCACATCATATTAGTAGAATTCTAATTATTCTGTAATTAATCAATCCTTTTTCCGAGTATTAATATACCATTCCCTCATAACATCTGTATAAGAAGGTTCAGCTTTCTTTTCCCAATTTTCGGGTTTATCAACAATAAAATCTGAGTATAAACACTCTCTATATATTTTATTATGAAGCTTAACAGTATATAAAGCATTCATTAACAAATAAATGCCAGATAGGATTAAGAAAATGAAATCGCTACTAAAAGTGTAATGTGATTTGAAAAAATCAATTATTCCTATAGTCAAAGTAAATAAAGAAAGGTAAGTAAAGAAAAATACTATTGGAATTAGAGTAGACATAAAATATTTTTTTTTATCCCTTTCTTTTTTATCCCATTCGAAAAATTCAATTTTCTTTGTAGTTTTATCTACTATAATACCAGCAATAATAGGAGATAAAAGAAATGTTATGCTAATTACTCGACCAGTAACATTAAAAACAATTTCATCATAGCCAACCCCCATAACTAAGATGAAACCAATTAAACACAATAGTATTGTATTTAAGATGATTATTGTTGGTAAAATATATTTCTTTAGAGTGTGTGTTTTCATTATTTCTTTAAAACCTAATTTTTTTTTCAGGACTTAAAAACTTAAAATCATATAGAGATAGTACAATTACTCTAGTCATAATGAAAATTGATGACATCCCTAAAAGGATTCCAAGAATCATCAAAATAGTTGAGCAAGATTTTGGAATAAAGTGTGTATTGCTTAATAAGATAAATGAATAAAGGAATGTACCTACTCCAAGCATTATAGAAATTCTGGTAAGTTTTTTTAGTAAGCTTTTAATATATTCCAATTTCTCAAAATTATTTTTAACACCTGTTAGTAAATGCTTTAGTTCTTTATTATCCACCACTTTATTATCTAAAATAATTAAATTCATTTCCTTAAGCATACCTTCAATATATTCACTTTTATAAAGAATACTTAATTTAACTGCAACTCTTGAACATTGGTAAGTTGCGCTATAAATTAACACATCTTTAGTATAATCTAGAAAAAAACCAACACTTGTTAATTGGGCTTTTTTCAGTTCTTGAAATTTGAACAATACAAAAACACTACCAAGTCCTATGAATCCGGCTATAACTTGTGCAATTGTGCTAAAAGTGTAATACATTGAAGTTTGAAATTCCATTTCTCTATTATTATTTAGTGTTTGTACTTTTTAAACTAACAAATGTAGATTTAATCTTATCATTCAATCGATTTATTTCCTCTAATAACTCCTTATCACTTTCATCGTTCAGATAAAAATTAGCAGGAATCTTTTTGATAATTATTTTAAACTCTTCATCGAAAGTAGAAAATAGAATTTTTCGTTTATTGTACTTGTCAAATTCAAAATCCATTTTACAAATCTCATCATTTAGCAAACTCAAGTTTGTTTGCAATTCTATTACTAATTCCCTTTTATTCATTTCTTCTTGTTTTAATTGTTTACCAGCCTAATAATTTCTTCAATACTGACCTTTGTAAAAAAGGAAACCATTTGACCTTTTGTATAAATTACATTTAGTAGTTCATTTTGTTATGTTTTTAAACTAGAACTCTTTAGCAACGATTTCCTTTTAAAGGCTTTTGGAAAATAGTTATAGATAATTGATGCAATAAGTGAACCTATTACTCCTATAAAAAATCCAAATGCTCTTTCATTCCATACTTTTGTTCTTTGTATTTTTTCTTGTTCAAGAAATATAGCTTGAACAACTTGCCTATCGCTTTCAACTAAAGGCTCTAATTTAGTTTTCTCTAGTTTCAAATTATTGAGTGTAGATTGCTCTGCAATTAAATTCTTCTTTTGCTCTGTTATAAAATCTTGAAATTCATTTATATTATTTGACATAATTTCTAAATTGCCAATTTGTTTAGAAAATATTTGTTCATCATATTTTGGTATTGATTTAAATATAGAAACAAATAAACCAATGATTGAAAGAGATAGTGCAATGATATAAAAATAATGTCTTGACTTCCAATATTTTCTAGTTGCTAATTCTGTTTTTGCTTCTATAGTATAGGCTATCTTTTGTATCTCTCTTTCGGGGAGACCCAATTCATCAGCTATTTGTTGTATGGATTTTCCTTGAACTTGAAAATTTATCACTAACTTTTGCATTTCGGTAAAGTAACTATCTTTCATATTAGTATAATGATTTAAATGTCAGTAAGATAAAAATTAATTTAGCACCTCACCAAAAAGCGAATCTTCCTGGAGCAATCCAACAATATTCAACTAAATTATGAATTTTTTTTATTCAAACAACATGATTTAATAATGCTGTTAATCAACTACTACAGAATTAAAAGCCAGGCGAAAAAAGATATATTAAGCCAACAGCTAGATGTTTTTATTTAAACTGAAATTGAATACTATTATTCAAATATTTCTTTACTTTTGGTTAATCTAAGTTTTCAGCAATTGAGTTAATTTCTCCATCCTGAAAAGAAATAATAAATTAAAATGTCATTATCCTGCTAAAATCAATAACTAACAATAAAACATATTCTTATGAGCGAAGTTGCCGCTAAATTATCATTTAAGGAAAAAGTAGGATATAGTCTGGGTGATACCGCATCGCATTTTGTGTGGGATATGGTGGGGTTCTGGCTCTTGTTTTTTTACACCGATGTGTATGGGATTTCGGCGGCTGCAGCCGGTACCATTATGCTGGTTGCCCGTTTCTGGGATATGGCAATTGATCCGGTAATTGGTATTGTTTCCGACAGAACCAATACCCGCTGGGGGAAATTCCGGCCTTATATTTTATTTGGCGCCGTTCCCTATGCTGTTCTGGCCATCCTCACCTTTACTACTCCTAACTTTGGGGAAGTTGGGAAAATACTTTATGCCGGAGCCACCTATGTCCTTTTAATGACGGCTTATGCCGCAATTAATCTGCCTTATTCAGCCCTGGGAGCTGTAATGACTGCTGATACGTATGAACGCGCCGGGTTAAATACCTACCGTTTTATCGCCGGTTTCGGAGGGCAATTTATAGTTACCGGCTTAGCACTTACCCTGGCCGAATTTTTTGGTCATGGCGATAAAGCCCAGGGATTTCAATATACCTTGATCTTGTTTGCGGGTTTAAGCCTTATTTTCTTTTTTATCACTTTTAAGACTACAAAGGAACGGGTTCAGCCGCCAAAAGCACAAAAGGATTCGCTGAAGGAAGATATCAAAAACCTGTTCAATAACAAAGCATGGGTTATACTTGCCATTGTTGGGATTGTTTCGTTTGTAATGTTTGCCATGCAGAATGCCGCCATTGCATATTATTTCAAATATTATCTGGGAAGGGAAAATAATGTTCAGCTTTTTAATGTAATAGGTACGGTGGCGTTGATTGTTGCCCTGCCATTTTCGAAACCGCTGGCCAAACGATTTGGCAATAAGAATGTATTTATCGGCAGCTCAATCATTTCAGGGATATTTTTCATGCTTATTTACCTGCCTGGTGTTCACGATATAACTACGATTTATGTATTTAATGTTATCGCCAAAATGGCTTATGCTCCTGCTGTGCCTTTGTTATGGACTATGATAGCCGATTCGGCTGATTACGGGGAATGGAAATCGGGCAGGCGATCAACAGGTTTGTATTTTTCAGCCGCAGTATTTGCACAAAAGGCAGGATGGGGAATTGGTGCAGCAATTGCAGGCTGGATACTTGCCATTTCGCATTTTGTAGCCAATCAGGTTCAGCCCGAATCAGCTATTACAGGGATAAAATTGCTGGTTTCAGTCATTCCAGGCATTCTGTATATGTCGTGTGCTATTTTCATGATCTTCTATAAAATCGATTCTAAAACCACCGATCTGATGAAGAAGGAATTAGATGCACGAAGAGAATTGGAATAGAGGATAAGGGATTTTTTATCTTTATTAGATAATAGATTGCCAGGTTCATAATCCTAAAATGTTTTAACTTATGCAGAATTTACTTTTCTGCATGAACTTTTTATAGAATAAACCGTTGAATCATACAAAATATCAGACATGTTACAAAAATGCGAGGAAAAGAGCAGCGGGATAAAATCACCATGCCGGGGAGTGTGTACGCTTGATCATAAGGGGAAATGTGTAGGATGTTTCCGTAAACTTGATGAAATTGCCAACTGGAGCGTCTATAACAACTTTCAAAAAGGCGAAATCCTCAAGATGACCTTACTGCGAATGCAGCTACCGGATATCTTTGATAGTTAGATTTTCAGAGCCGGAAGGCTCTTTTTTTTTGTATAGGCTCGTGGGAATCCAAAAGTTTCAGGTCCATGTCTTCAAATTCTAAATAATCAGCAATATTGCATCGAAGGGTTCTCCCCTCCGGGGAGATGTCCGTAGGACAGAGGGGTATTTGCAATTCCCAAATCTAATAATTTGATATTTCGCGTTAGGGATATTTATCAATAGAATAATGATCGTTGATGGTTTATTCCTCATAAAGGATTGACATAAATTATTGATGGTTAATGCCCTATGGGCAATTAATTAAACCCTCTTTTTCTTTATTGATATGAATGCCCTACGGGCAAATGTAACCGGATGATTAAGTTTTTCAGTAGATAATAGATAATAAAGGGGTACATAATAATAGTCAAAAACCATTTTCCACTAAAAAAAAGAATCCCGCAAATGCAGGATTCTTTTATTCGGTTTGATTCCAAAACCTGTACTAGTGGATAGAGGCAGTTTAAAATCTGAATCCCAAAGTCAGGCTGTATAAATTTGTTTTCAGTGTGTTTGTTGAAGATGGAGAAATGTTGTAGAGGTAATAGTACACCTCTGATTTGCTGTGGTTATAGGCAAAATCCAAAAAGTAGCCTTTATCTCTTATCCCCATTCCTAATGAATACCCGTTGCGTGAGCCGATTGAGGCTACATCCCTGTTTCTGTATGGACTGCCGTAAAAGTTGTATCCTCCGCGCCAGGCAACAATACCTGTTTTGATCTCGCCCCCGACCCTGAAGTTATTTGCAGTTGTATATTCGGAGCGAACAGCATTGTTTTCGGTTGAAAAACTGTAGGAGGAAGATTTCAAACTGGCGGTTGAATAATCAATATACTCATAATCAGCGCTTATTAGCCCATATTTCCCAATTATAAATGCGACGCTTCCGGTGGCTCTCATAGGTGTTTTTAATGCGTAATCGAAAACTCCGTTATCTGAACTCTTAGAGTATTTATCACCGTTATCAAATGTTGAATTCATCGAAGCATGCCAGTTATCGGTCATATTATAGTAATTGGTTGGAGTTTGTATGGAACCACCAATCCTGAAAAACTCCACAGGCATAAAAATTAAACCGGCTTTAAAGTTAAAACCTGCTCCCTTGGTATCAAGGTATTCGTTCCTATCAAATGAGTTAAAATCACTGGCTAAATTTTTAGTATCCTTTTCGGAAAGTACGCTTTGTTCATGATATCTGATATATGGGAAAGCAAACGTTACACCCAGGAATAACTTATCCGCAATATTAGCGCCTGCACTAAGCACCGTTTCGTTAGTACTTCCATAGGATTCAACAGATTTTGTTTGCTGAATTCCGCCATTTTCCATTTCAGCACCCCACCTTTGGTGTACAGAATCATAGTTAATCAGGTAGGTTTCATACGCCAGCCACGATCCAAATTTGTTCCAGTCTTTAGGCTCAGCTCCCGACTGGTTTACTTCATTAACATAACTCTTAAGGAAGGATTCATCATTATTAAATCCTGAAATGAGCGTACGGTTATTGAAGGTTGACATCATATTAATTCCAAACCCGAAATTCAGCTGCACCAGGGAACCTGCGCGTCCGTTCATGTTTTTTGAATACACATAGCCAACATTTCCAAGGTTCATTGCTGTTCTGGAGTCTGAATTTTTTTGAGTCAGATAATCCGTTGCAGTTTTGTTCGATGACAATACCGGTGTGATAGAAAACTCTGATTTGCGGTACAGCGCGATTCCTGCCGGATTCTGGCTGAGTGATGAAAAATCAGCGCCTACAGCGCCATATGCGCCCGATAAGGCTGAAAATCGCGCCGTTCCACTGTAATTAATGAGTGAATAACGCAAAGCATCATTTTCATTTTGTGCATTCAACGTGTCTGTGAACATCACAATAATGATAAATGTGCTGATGAAGGAAAGTATCTTTTTCATGGCTTTTGAATTAGTTGTAAAAAATAACCTGCAATCCCTGGATTAAATTGCTTTTACCAGTGAGGTTTGCAGGTTATATAACAAGGGACTGTTATTTTAATGGTTAAGTAAGTAGTTTATCTCCGGCCTCCTGATCCTGATCCTGAGCTGCGGGAAGAACCTGAAGATGGACTTGAAGATGGACTTGAAGAAGGACTTGAAGAAGGACTTGAACTAGGAGATGAACTTCTTGAAGGGGTATAGCTTCCGCCTGAGCCAGATGAAGAACTACGCGAGGGGGTGTAACTTTCGTTCGAACGTGAAGGCGCCGGTGAGCTGCTGCGTTGAGGCGCTGAGTAGGTATTGGAACGCGAAGGCTGTGAGGAAGGTTGTGAGTAGGTATTATTCCTTGGAGCCTGGTAATTTTCGTTCGATCTTGATTGAGTCGGACGGCTGTAAGTAGGCTGACTATTTCTCCGGTTGTCATTACCTTGCTGAGGATTACTATAAGTTTGTGGAGTTACCCGGGTAGCATTATTCTGGGTATTGCCCGAAGGCTGGGTATTCCTGTATTTTGGAGATGTATATTCCTGACTCGACCGTGGACGATTGTATTCAGGAGATGTGTACGACTGGGTATTACGCCCGGTGTTTACATTGTTCGGATTGGTTGCATTCTGGTTATTCCGGTTTGGCGAAATATATTGATACTGACGTTGAGGTTGTGTGCTGCTGTTTGTTGCACGCTGAGTTGAAGTTGACGGATTAGCATACCGGCTTCCGTTATTGGTGGTTCCTGCATTTTGCCCACGGACATCCTGATTTGTGGTAGTTACAGTTGATCCACTCCTGGAATCACGTGTGGCAGCAGATTGGCCGTCTATAGTTCCCCTTGAATTTGCAACGTTGGTTCCACTGCGTGTTTCATCGGCAGACAATGACTTCCCGTTCGAAGGATTAGTTGCAACACCTCTCGATGTGCCTGAAGTCTGGCTGCCTCTTCCTGAAACAAGAGTTGATTCGGATTTTAAACCTGTAGTTCTGTCATCACGATGACCTGAATATGCGGAACTCCCTACAGAACCTCTATGGCCGTAAGATGAGGCATAATTATTATTGGAATAGTTGCCGTAATATCCATCATAAAAGCCGTGATAGTATCCGTTGTTATATCCATACCAATTATTATAGCCATAACCATAGCCATAACCGTAACCGTAATATGGATAACCATAATCATATCCGTAATATGGATATCCGAATCCAGACCCGTAATATGGATATCCGAATCCAGACCCGTAATATGGATACCCATAGTTTAAACCAAAGCTGAAACCCCAATTCCAGGGGCTTTGATCGAACCCGTATGGGTTGGAGTAATAATCGGAGTAATAATTATTACTGATATAAGGTCCGTTGAACCTTCTCAAACGTGCAGCATAGTCATTATCAGAATAATCGCCAACAGAACTGGTGCTGTCGACATAATTATTATCTGTTGCATATTGTTGATTATCAGTATTATAATTTGCATCCTGATTCGTGTTCGCATTCGTTTCGGGAGTTACAACCACAACCTGATGTATGGCGGGTGGCGGCTGGCTCTTCGGCGAAAAATAAACATCGTCATTATTAGTTGCCAGGTATTGTGTAGTGCAACCTGACATGACCAGCATAGCTGCAACAGTAATTAAAATGTATTTCATGGCGACCTCCTTATGATTAAAGCTTTTTAGAGCGAGTTTGATTGTAATAAGAGCGATATTTTTTGTAATTTTGTAGTCAGTTAGTAGTTATAAACACACAATTATCATACCATAAATCACATAATGGCAAAAGATTTTACATCACGCGAAGAGAATTATTCCCAATGGTATAACGAACTGGTAATTAAGGCTGAACTGGCAGATAATTCTGCCGTTAGAGGTTGTATGGTTATCAAGCCTTACGGGTATGCAATATGGGAGAAAATCCAACGGGTTCTCGATGATATGTTTAAGGAAACAGGGCATCAGAATGCATATTTTCCGCTTTTTATCCCAAAGTCGTTTTTCAGTAAAGAGGCTTCGCATGTCGAAGGTTTCGCCAAAGAATGTGCCGTTGTTACTCATTACCGCTTAAAAACTTCTCCCGACGGAAAAGGTGTAATTGTTGATCCGGATGCAAAGCTCGAAGAAGAACTTATTGTTCGTCCGACTTCCGAAACCATTATCTGGGATACATACCGTACATGGATTCAGTCGTGGCGTGATTTGCCTATACTGGTTAATCAATGGGCCAATGTAGTTCGTTGGGAAATGCGAACACGTCTGTTTTTGCGTACCACCGAGTTCCTGTGGCAGGAAGGCCATACCGCTCATGCTACTCAGGCCGAGGCAATTGAGGAAACCGAAAAAATGATTAATGTTTATGCTGAGTTTGCTGAAAAATGGATGGCAATGCCGGTACTTAAAGGGGTAAAGTCAGCCAACGAACGTTTTGCCGGCGCTGTCGAAACTTATTGTATCGAAGGTTTGATGCAGGATGGCAAAGCGCTGCAAGCCGGTACTTCGCATTTCCTGGGTCAGAATTTTGCAAAAGCCTTTGATGTGCAGTTCCTCAGTAAAGAAAATAAACTTGAGTATGTATGGGCAACATCCTGGGGCGTTTCGACCCGTTTAATGGGAGCTCTTATTATGACGCATTCCGACGATCATGGATTGGTTTTGCCTCCGAAACTTGCCCCTATCCAAGTTGTTATTATTCCTATTTACAAAACAGATGAACAACTTGCCCTGATTTCAGAAACTGTAAATCCTATTGTTAAAAAGCTGAAAGCGCTTGGGATAAGTGTTAAGTATGACGACCGGAATACACAGAAACCAGGATGGAAATTTAATGAATACGAATTTAAAGGTGTTCCGGTTCGTTTGGCAATAGGTCCCCGCGATCTCGAAAACGGTACTGTGGAAGTAGCCCGCCGCGATACACTCGAAAAATCGGTTTACCAGATTGTTGATATAGAGCATAAAATCAGCCATTTGCTCGAAAGCATCCAGGAAAACCTCTACCAGAAAGCCTATGTTTTTCGCGAAGAAAATACCAACAAGGTAGAAACCTGGGACGAATTTGTTGCATTGCTGGATGGAAAAGGTGGGTTTATTTCAGCGCATTGGGATGGAACCCCCGAAACCGAACAGCGGATTAAAGATGAAACCAAGGCTACCATCAGGCTTATTCCTGTTGACGGTAAGATGGAAGACGGTAAATGTATCCTTACCGGAAAACCTTCGAAACAACGGGTTATTTTTGCAAGGTCTTATTAATCAATATATTTTATATTATCTCAGATGGCTATAAGTACTTTAGGCGTTATTCCTGCACGTTACGCCTCCAGTCGTTTCCCGGGGAAGCCCCTTGTTATGATTGACGGGAAGAGTATGATCATGCGGGTTTATGAGCAAACGCTGAAAACTACAGTTCTCGACAGGGTGATTGTATCAACGGATGATGAGCGTATTTTCAACCATGTGAAAGACTGCGGCGGAGAGGTAATGATGACAGCCGAGTCACATGTTTCGGGCACTTCGCGTATTGGCGAAGTGGTTGAGAATCTTTCATTTCTGGGTCATTGTCCTTATGATGTTATTGTAAACATTCAGGGCGACGAGCCATTTATCGATCCTACGCAGATCGACCTTACGGTTTCACTTTTTAATAATCCGGAAGTTTTGATTGGAACACTTATCCGGAAAATTGAAAATAATGAGGATTTGTTAAATCCAAACGTAGTGAAGGTTGTAGTTGACCAGGCTGGGAAAGCAATGTATTTCAGTCGTTCGCCAATTCCTTATTACAGGGGAATACCTCAGGATTCCTGGGTGGATAATTATGAGTTTTACCGGCACATAGGATTATATGCTTACCGTTCTTCTGTTTTAAAAGCCATTTTAGACCTGCCACTGGCACCTCCCGAAACAGCTGAATCGCTTGAACAATTAAGATGGTTATACTATGGATACAGCATTCATACCGCTGTTACTGATATTGAGACTGTTGGAATTGATGTGCCCGGAGATTTACTGAAACTTACTAACAAAGCTTGATATTTTATATCTGAATGTATTATCTTAGCATCGCAAAAAGTAAAAAATACCAATGATAACACGGCATATAGCTGATTTACTGCATCATCACGAATGTGTGATTGTTCCCGGCTTGGGTGGTTTCATTAAAGCCTATAAACCGGCAAGGATCATTCATAAAACGCATGAGTTTTTCCCTCCTTCGGGAACTGTTGCTTTTAATTCAGGACTGGCAATTAACGACGGATTATTAGCAAATCATATTTCTTCCGTTGAAAATACTTCCTATCGTGAGGCTCTTTACACCATAAAACAATGGGTTGATAAATGCCATGCTGCTGCAAATAAAAATGAAAAGGTAGTTCTTGAAGGTATAGGCGAACTTTTTATTAATAAATCAGGGAAATTGGAATTTAATCCTTCGTCGTTGTTTAACTTCAATGATGAATCATTCGGGTTGCCAATATTTTTTGCAAAAGTATCTGGAAATGAGTTATTGAATGTTCCTGATATTCAAAATTCCAGACGCAAAAACCGAAATTCCAGGTTAATCCGTTTAATTCCTGAAACCCTGAAATGGGCTGCCGTACTCGCCCCTTTTGTTGCATTTGTATTATGGGGATCAATTAATGGCAATATCATCGACAACTATGTGCATAATTATACCGGCATGTATTCGTGGGTTCGATCAACACCGGGTAAAACTGTTGCATTAAAAGCTGTTGCTGTTCCTGTTAAAGCTAAGGAAGTTTCAAAACAAGTTATTCAATCCCCTGCCAGTATTCTTGCAGGAGAAAATATTGCTTTCGATCCAGGCGTGGTTTCTTACACTGAACTTGATAAGAATATAATCAAAAAGGCGGAAGTCGTTCAGTTGGTTGTCCCTGAAATAGTTAATTCCAGCCAGAATTATTTTATTATCGGCGGTGCATTTCGCGATCATGACAATGCGCTCAAACTAATCAGCATGCTCAAAGAAAAGGGGTATCCTGCATCTATTGTCGATACTACTCCCGGCGGACTTTATATTGTCAGCATGAAAGGATTCGGTAGTTATGACGAAGCTGCAAATCAACTTATCGAAATTAAAAAAGCCGGTTTCCCGTCATCCTGGATCCTTAAAAAGCAAAGAGGGTAGTACCAAATATTCATCTTCCCCGAAACCCGATTCATAAAAGCCCATAAAATAAACTACCCTTGGCTAAGAGGAAACTTCAGCGCTTTGCTGAGAATGCAACTTTTAATCATTTTTTTCAACCCTTGTGGGAAGAGCTTTCCGCCGGATTTTCGTTGCGTGGAAAATGGAATAGTGATTTCTTTAAAAACGAAAATCCTGTTATTATCGAAATTGGTTGTGGCAAAGGCGAATACACCGTTGATTTGTCGGACAAATATACCGAACGGAATTTTATAGGCATTGATAAAAAAGGTGCGCGAATGTGGCGGGGTGCAAAAACCAGCAGCGACGAAAATCGACCGAATGTAGCTTTTGTCCGTATCCGTGCCGAAAATATCGGTATGGTTTTCGGCCCGGATGAAATTGATGAAATATGGATAACCTTTCCTGAACCTCAACCCAACAGCCCGCGGCACAGTAAACGCTTTACTTCTCCCGAATTTATCAAAAGATACCGGCAGGTTTTAAAGCCCGGCGGTATTATCCACCTGAAAACGGATAATGATATGTTCTATAATTATACATTGCAGGTGATTGAAGAAGATGGCCACGATCTGCTTTATAATAACAACGATCTTTATGCAAATCCCGGCGACCCCGAAGTGAAAGATGTTATAGATGTGCAGACTCATTATGAAAAGATCTGGCTCGAACAGGGATTAACCATAAAGTATTTAAGGTTCAGGCTTAAGGAGGAGTAATTCTTCTCCCCTCAGTCACATAGTCTCCCAATCACTTAGTCACTTAGTCACTTCGTCTCTCAGTCCACTTCGTCTCTCTTTTATTTGGAAAGCCCAAATAAGAGCTCATCATTTGAATTAACCAATAATCCAGTGCCAGCCGATATTTCCTTTTTCGAAAAAGTATATTCTGTTGTGGAACTAATTCCCCGTGGACGGGTTACTTCCTATGGCGCTATTGCCCGATACCTTGGCACCGGTGGCTCATCGCGGATGGTTGGCTGGGCCATGAATGCGTCACATCACATGCTGCAGCATATTCCGGCTCATCGGGTAGTGAACCGCAACGGTTTGCTTACAGGCAAGCATCATTTTGGCGGACAGGATACCATGGCGCAATTGCTTATTAGTGAAGGTATTCAAGTAGAAAATGATCAGATTCTGAATTTTAGCGAAGTATTCTGGGACCCATTCAAAGAGCTGGAATTGTAGGCCTTCGAAAGATAGGCTGAGCCAATGTTTTGAAATCAACCGATGTTGACATCCGAGTAAGATAAAAAAACAAGCCTCTTCTTCGGGAATCGGAGTTTATTCCCCAATTTCTTCTCCGTATATTAATTGCACGACAAGTCGGAAATATTTTTCCTGGTTTGCAGAAAATATGTCGTATTATCTGCCTTTTTATGGGAGCAGACCCCGTATTTTAAAAATAGAGCAATAATTTATAAATGACTAATATTTCTTAAATGGTATAAAAAATAGGGGGTCTCAAAAATAAATATATAAAAAAATCATAAATTAGTTAAAATAAATTATAGATGTGTCTATAAATGCATTATTTTTGCACTCAATTATTTTAAAACTAATTTTTATATGGCAACTTTACGATTTAAAGCGTTAGAAGATGCGCTGAAAAGGAAACCGGTAGAAATATCGGCTCCCGGTGAAAAGATTTCCGATTATTTTGGAGTTAATGTCTTCGACAGGGTCAAGATGGAAAAGTATCTTCCGAAAGAAGCTTACAAAGCTGTTTTAGATGCTGTTGACCTTGGGAAACGCCTCGATATGAAATTAGCTGACCAGATTGCCATGGGCATGAAAAGTTGGGCAATGAGCCTGGGAGCTACACATTATACACACTGGTTTCAGCCGCTCACCGAAAGCACTGCAGAGAAACATGACACATTTGCTACACCAACAGGTCGCGGAACGGCTATAGAAGTTTTCTCGGGCGCATTGCTGGTTCAGCAGGAACCTGATGCTTCGAGTTTCCCCAGTGGCGGTATTCGTAATACGTTCGAAGCCCGCGGATATACGGCCTGGGATCCTTCGTCGCCTGCATTCGTGCTCGAAGACACACTTATTATTCCAACAATTTATATTTCCTATACCGGTGAGGCGTTAGATTATAAAACGCCGCTTTTAAAGGCGCTTCACTACTTGGACAAGGCAGCGGTGGAGGTTTGCCAGTATTTCGATAAGGATGTATCGAGGGTTAACAGCAACCTGGGCTGGGAGCAGGAGTATTTTCTGGTTGACGATGCAGTTTACAATGCCCGACCCGACCTGGTATTAACGGAGCGCACTCTGATGGGTCATGCTTCCGCAAAGAACCAGCAGTTGGAAGATCAGTACTTTGGACAAATACCAAGCAGAGTACTTACCTTTATGAAGGATCTTGAATATGAAGCTTATAAACTCGGAATTCCAGTTAAAACACGTCATAACGAGGTTGCACCTAACCAATATGAATTAGCTCCGGTTTTTGAGGAAACTAACCTGGCAAATGATCATAACCTATTGTTAATGATGATTATGCGTAAAGTTTCAGCGCGCCATAACTTCAAAGTGATTTTGCACGAAAAGCCCTTTGCCGGAATAAATGGTTCGGGGAAACACAATAACTGGTCAGTTTCAACAAATACAGGTGTCAATCTTCTTTCGCCGGGAAAAACTCCCCGCACTAACCTGCAATTCCTTGTTTTTCTGATAAATACGCTTGTTGCAGTTCACAAACACAATGCTTTGCTCAAAGCATCTATTGCATCGCCGGGCAATCAGCATCGTTTGGGTGCCAACGAAGCGCCACCCGCAATCATTTCAGCTTTCCTCGGACAGCAGTTAACAAAAATGCTTGATGAAATTGAACAACGAGTTACTGACGAAAAAATGACACCCGACGAAAAAACCGCCATCAAACTTGATATCGGTAAAATCCCTGAAATCTTACTTGATAACACCGACCGTAACCGTACCTCTCCATTTGCTTTTACCGGTAACCGTTTCGAATTCAGGGCAGTGGGTTCATCGGCAAACTGTGCTTCGGCAATGATACCGCTTAATGCCGCATTGGCCGTTCAACTTGTTGATTTTAAAGTGGCGGTAGATGCAATTATCGAAAAAGGCGTTAAAAAGGATGAAGCCATTCTGCAGGTGCTGCGTAAACTGATCAAAAAATCGAAAGCCATCCGCTTCGATGGTAATAATTACAGCGATGAATGGAAAGCAGAAGCTGCTAAACGCGGGCTTGATTGCGAATCGATAGTTCCTTTGATTTACGATGCTTACCTTTCACCTCAAACCCGCGAACTATTTAAACGCGCCAATGTTTACACCGACATTGAGATGGAAGCACGTACCGAAGTTCGTCATGATCTGTATACCAAAAAAATTCAAATTGAAGCCCGGGTACTTAGCGATCTGGCTATGAATCATATTCTTCCTACCGTTATTGAATACCAGGCTATGCTGATCAACAGCACACAAGGCATGAAAGATCTGTACAGTGACGAAGAATTCCAGGTGCTTGCCGCCCGCAGGCTTAAGCTGATTATAGAAATTTCGAAGCATGTCGGAACTATTGAAGATAAAGTGAGTGATATGATTGATGCCAGAAAAAAGGCCAACACAATAGAGGATGCCCGCGAAAAAGCACTCGAGTATGCAACTGTAATCTTCCCTTATTTCGATGAAATCCGTTATCATATTGACAAACTTGAGCTGATCGTTGATAATGAGAAATGGCCTTTGCCGAAATACCGCGAATTGTTATTTATCAGGTAATCCGAACCATACCGTCTAGTGATTTATTTTTGATTTTCCCTTCCGGCTTAATATAGCCGGGAGGGATTTTTTTTATTTTCTGATCCTGATTTATGGATTTTAGCTGTGCTTTGGTTATTCAGGAATTTAAGTACTTATAAAAATTCAATAATATTTATGGCATATCATTAATTAAATTATCTTTACGCGTTCTAAATAAAAATAAGGAATATAATAATGGCTATAAGTAAAGATCAGATAATCAATGCATTAAAATTTGTTCATGATCCCGATTTGCATAAAGATGTAATTTCTTTGGGCATGATTGAGGATATTGAAATAGATGGAAACAAAGTTAATTTCAAACTTGTTCTTACCACACCGGCCTGCCCGATGAAAGACAAGATGAAAAACGACTGCGTGAAAGCCATACAGGGAAGAGTAGATCCATATGCTGAAGTGAACGTCGAACTCACTTCGCGCACAACTACCCGCCGTGGAGCAGATGCTACCATGCTGAAAGGGGTAAAAAATATTATTGCCGTAGTTTCTGGTAAAGGTGGTGTTGGCAAATCAACAGTATCGGCTAACCTTGCAGTAGCTTTATCAAAGCTCGGGGCAAAAGTTGGTTTGCTGGATGCTGATATATACGGACCTTCGGTTCCGCTGATGTTCGACCTGGTAGATGCTCATCCGAAAGCCCGCGAGGAAGACGGGAAAACCATACTCGAACCCATAGAAAAATACGGAATTAAGCTTTTATCAATTGGTTTCTTTGTTGATCCGAATAAAGCTTTGGTATGGCGTGGCCCAATGGCTTCGAATTACCTTACTCAAATGCTTACAGGTGGCGACTGGGGCGAACTCGACTACCTTGTAATCGATATGCCGCCGGGAACAGGCGATATACATTTAACACTTGTGCAAACGGTTCCGGTTACCGGCGCCGCTATTGTTACCACACCGCAGGAAGTTGCGCTGGCTGATGCACGCAAGGCTTACAATATGTTTACAACCGATAGCATCAAGGTGCCGGTTCTGGGACTTGTTGAAAATATGGCCTGGTTTACTCCTGCCGAACTGCCGGAAAATAAATACTATATTTTTGGTAAAGAAGGTGGCAAACGCTTTGCTGAAGAAATCGGAGTACCTCTCCTTGGGCAGATTCCGCTTGTTCAGAGCATCTGCGAATCAGGTGATGCCGGAAACCCGGTTGCCTTGCAGGATGATTCCTCACCGGTTGCGCTCGCATTCAGACAGTTGGCCGAATCAGTGGCTCAGCAGATTGCGATCCGCAATGCTACTATCGATCCTACGCAGGTAGTTGAAATGAAATCTTAAATTTTAAGTAGATTAATGACTCGCAATATCCGGGTTACTAAAAATACATCCAATACATAAAAACAAAAGAAATGTCAGAATTAGAAACTAAAGTTAAAAATGTAATCGAGCAAATCCGTCCATATCTTCAGGCCGATGGAGGCGACATCAGTTTCGTGGAACTTACAGGTGATAATGTTGTTAATGTTGAACTTCATGGAGCCTGTGGTTCATGTCCTTTCAGCCGTATGACGCTGAAAAACGGTGTAGAAGATGCTGTGAGAAAGGCAATTCCCGAAATTAAATCGGTGGAAGCGATAAATATGTAATACTTATATTTCCCGTAATACATAATTTGTTAATAATCTGGCTAATTTTAAAGATGGCGCATTCCTTTATTTAAGGTGTGCGCCATTCTGCTGCAATAGATTTTTTTCTACGATAAATACCTCCCCACAATCGGCATTCTTCGCCCCTGCCCAAATGCTTTGGGCGAAACACGTAGAATAGGCGGTGTTTGATGCCGCTTCCATTCATTCATATTAACCATTTTCAGTACGCGTTTTACAACGGCTTCATCGAAACCGTCAGCAACCAAATCAGCGGGGCTTTGGCGCAGTTCAATATAATTGAATAATATCTGATCGAGAATATCATATTCAGGGAGCGAGTCGCTGTCCTTTTGCCCTGGGCGAAGTTCGGCCGATGGTGGTTTGATAATACTGTTAAGCGGGATGATCTCACGATCGCGGTTAATATAATTTGCCAGCTCATAAACTTCGGTTTTGTAAACATCGCCCAGTACCGAGATGCCGCCGCACATATCGCCGTACAAAGTGCCATATCCTACGGCTGCTTCACTTTTGTTGGAAGTGTTAAGCAGGATATATCCGAATTTATTGGCCAGGGCCATCAACAAAATAGCTCTGGTGCGGGCCTGAATGTTTTCCTCAGCAACATTAAATGGTGAATCTTTAAAATAAGGCTGTAGCGATCCAAGAATGGCAGAATAACCATCTTTAATGCTTATGGTATCATAACTGCAATCCAGATTCTTAGCCAGAGCTACGGCATCGGCTATAGAATGATCCGATGAATACTCCGATGGCAAGAGGACGGCATACACATTTGCTTTTCCTAAGGCTTCAGCAGCCAGGGCAAGTGTTACGGCCGAATCAATTCCTCCCGAGAGGCCAAGGATGGCTTTTGAGAAACCCATTTTTACAAAATAATCCCTGATTCCCATTACGAGGGCATCGTGTATCAATGTTGTTTTAGATTGATCTTCATTTACAACAGGCGAATCTGAAGTAACCGACTTGTCATCCGGATTAAAATTAATCATGCAAGTATCTTCTTCAAAAGCTTTGCATGCGGCTACTCTTGTTCCCTTGTTGTCGAGTACACAAGAATTGCCATCAAATAATAGCTCAGTTTGTGCGCCTACTTGATTTACATAAACCAAAGGGATTTTGTATTGTTCTGTGTTTGCCCGAAGAATGCCCGGCCTGATAGTTTGCTGGTCGTAATTAAAAGGGGAAGCAGAAATATTGATCATGATATCCGGATCCTGCGTAGCCAGAATATCCATAGGATTTGAAATATAAATTGGATCAGGAACCAGATTCCAGATATCTTCACAAATCGTAAGGGCAATTTTTACTCCTTTATAAGTAATGCAGTTAAACTGCCTGTTTGGTTCAAAATACCGGTATTCGTCAAAAATATCATAAGTTGGCAAAAGCGCTTTGTGTGCCTGCCCCTGAATTTTACCATCGGCGAGCAGCCATGCCGTATTAAAAAGATTTTTACCTTTAATATCAGGATTACGTGATGGTGCACCGACGATTGCCGCAATTCCGTTGCAGTGTGAAGTAATTCTCTCGATGGATTTGTAACATTTATCAATAAAATCATTGAATTCAAGAAAATCGCGGGGAGGGTACCCGCATACCGATAACTCGGCAAATACAACCAGGTCGGCGCCTTGTTGCCTGCATTTTTCGAGGGTATCAATGATCTTGGTAGTATTAAAATCAAAATCACCGATAATATAATTTAACTGAGCGAGTGCTATGCGCATGATGTAACTTTTATGCAAAAATAAAGCCCGGATGAATACCCGGGCTGAAAAAAAGAAAATATTTTATATTAGAAAATTATTGAAAAAGCAAGTTCCAGCGAATTAGGCACGGCTTTTTGGCCTTTCTCAGTCAGGATGTTTGTAAATCCGTTGTTAAAAGTTAGTTCCAGACCTAATTTCGGGCCTTCATTCAGTTCGTATTCGCCACCAATACCGATAATTAAGGATTCGCGCGCGAAACTTATTTTATCGTATGATTTTTTAGGATTAGAAGTAGTTGCCCCACCTGTTGTAGTTACCTCATCAGTAGATTTGGAGCCTATTTTAAAAGCAGAGCCAACTCCGATGCGGCCGAAGTAACGTATCCCGCTAATTGGATTTGTTCGCATTTTTAATGTAATCGGAATCTCAATGTATTTTAAAGCGTAATTTCTGTTGGTTACTGATCCGTCTGCTGAATTAGTAATTTTCAGTTTTCCGCCATTGAATAACATATTAAAACCACTGTTAATGCTATAGTTTTCGCTAAAATTTTTCTCGGCAATAAACCCCCATGAAAAACCAATTTTTGCCCCATTTCCCTGAATAAAATCGGAATTGGGTTTCATCCAGTTAATTTGTGGCGCTGCCTTCAACCCGAAGCTAAAAGGTGAATATTGTGCATTAGCGGCAAAGGTTGCCAGTGTTAAAATTATTAATAATTGAATTTGTGTTCTCATTTGAATTATAGATTTAGTGAAAAATGATTTGCAAAGATCGGAAAATATTTTAACTTAATAAAATTTGCCGGAATCGAAGTTTACTGGCAAAACGGACAAAATACACTCTATTATACTAACTTTGTATTTAAGTCGTTCTTAATGGAAAAAAAAGCGAACCATGAAAAATTTTCTTTTGATTATACTTCTGATAGCTTTTGGATCAGCTGTCAACGCACAAGGAGCTTTTAGTATCGGACCCAAAGTAGGTTACAATTCCTATAAATTATCCAGTAATGTGGATTCTGTGCAGGCGAGTATCAAAAACTCATTCCAGGTCGGCGCTTTTATCCGCATCGGGAAGAAGGTTTATATTCAGCCCGAAGCAAATTATCAGGTAAATAAATCAACGCTATCTAAAAGTATAGGAGCTTTGGTGCAAAGTCAGGATGTAACGTTGACTTCTATTAAAGTTCCTGTTCTGCTGGGCGCAAAAATCATTAATGCTAAAGCATTTAATCTAAGGTTCATGGTTGGACCGACTATAACTTTTATTTTGGATAAAAAGTTGAATCCTTCAACGATGAGTGAACTATGGCCAATCCATTCGGTTGACGATATAAAAAACAGTATCTGGTCGGTACAGATGGGAGCAGGGATGGATATTCTTTTTTTGACTTTGGATGTGCGTTACGAAATGGGGATTGACAATACTTATAATGGCAGCAGTAATTTACAAATGAAAAATAATATTTTTAATGTGAGCGTTGGAATTAAGTTGTTTTAGGGTGGTTCGAAGGTTCAATGCTTCGCGTTCCAAGGCTCGCGTTCGAAAGGTTCAAGTGGTTCCGGACGCTGAGTGGAGTCGAAGCGCGAAGGTTCAATGCTTCGCGTTCACTAAATAGATTTCCGTTTTCATGTTAGTTTTTAAAAAATATTCAACAATAAAACCTCCTAAGGTTAGTTTTCACTAAACACTAAACACTAAACACTAAACACTAAACACTAAACACTAAACACTAAACACTAAACACTAAACACTAAACACTAAGCACCAGGCACCAGGCTTTTAAAATCATTACTTTTGTAACCTTAATAATCCATTCCATTCCTACTGATTTATGAGAAAAGATTTCCTGAACAGACACCTGCTATTTTTACCGCTCGTTGTGTTGTTCCTTTTTCAATCATGCAACAATAAAAATACTGAAGTTGCAATGCCTTCAGAAACGGGTGTAAAAGTTGCTGAACACAAAATTGTTATTGAGCGGTATGAAAAGGCGCTTTTCGCTCTTGACAAAAATCATCTCAGACAGGGTATGGCCTCTTTGTATCCCGATTATGCTTTCTTCCTTGGGAACCAATGGCAGGATACTATGAATATTCTGAGGATACATAATTTCCTGAACGATCCTAATATACAGGAGCTATACGATCTTACCATGAAAAAGTATCCGGATGTGGTATTCCTCGAAAATGATTTAACCTCTGCTTTCGACCGTTTCAGACAAGCATATCCGGGGAAACCGGTTCCAAAGGTTTTTACCTATGTTTCGGGGCTCGATATCGAAAATCCGGTTTATTATTCTGACACTGCCATGGCAATAGGCCTTGATGATTTCCTGGGCAACGATGTAATTGCTTACCAGAAAGCAGGACTTCCAAAATATAAAATCGCACGTTTTACCCAGGATCATATACTGCCGCAATGTATGCTGGCAATTTCCGACAATCTTGTGAGGGTAGATGAAAAAAGCAATACCCTGCTTGACCGTATGATCCAGGCCGGGAAAGCGCTTTATTTTCTCGATGTAACTTTGCCTGATGTTAAAGATGAATTTAAGATCGGCTATTCTGGCAATCAGTTGGATTGGTGCCGCAAAAACGAAGACAAAATCTGGGCTTTTATAATTGAACATCAACTGCTTTTTTCGTCCGATCCCCAGGGTATCTCAAAATTGCTGACGGATGCACCGTTTACTTCGGGTTTTGCGGCACAATCACCCGGCAGACTTGGCGCCTATATGGGCTGGATGATTGTGCGTGCTTATATGAGAGAAACGGAAGGAGTTACGCTCAAACAACTAATGGAGGATACGGATGCAAAAAATATTTTAAAAGTATCGAGGTTTAAGCCGGGGAAGAACTAGAGGGTATCAGAGGTTTGAAGGATTTGACACTTCGACTTCGCTCAGTGTGACAGTTTGAAGAGTCTGAAACGTTAGAAGAGTTTGAATTGTTTGCAGAGAATATAATGCATGATAAATCGCAGTGAAAGTTTATTAAGTTTCTTAACCTGAAACTCTGAAACTCTGAAACCCTGAAACTTTTTTTTATTTCCCCTTTATCCTGTTCAATCCCGCCTGCGCCTTATTGCTGATGCTAAATTGGTATTCATCAAAATTCATATCCAGAACTTTCGAATAATATAACCGCGACTGGGTAAAATCATTACGCTGCTCATAAATTATTCCGAGTTGAAGTGATGAGTTGGCTGCAAAATAATAAGGCAGTTTTTCTCCGTCATTTATAGTTTCTTTATAAAAAGAAATTGCTTCACCAATTTTTCCCCAATTGTGATAAATGCGTCCAAGCCGATATGAATATTCGATTTCAGCCTTTTTATCGGACGGTTTAAAGCCGTCAAGTTCGTGCCTGGCACGCTCATAATATCCGCCATCAAAAAGCAGGCGGGCTTTCAATAGAGATAAATCAGGTTTAATGTTTTTGCCGGCGAAACTCAGCGCTTCCCGGTCGTTGTCAACCTGGTCGTTTCCCCTGAGTTTGATGCGTTCGATATATATATTGTATTGCTGTGGTTCATTTTCGATAAGGTAATACCAGGCAAGGTGCATATATGCCGACCGTATATAATTTCTCCCTTTAAAATTTCCGAGGAAATTAAGAATCGGATAACATGCATCCGCATCCAGCCGGTTTAGTTTTGCCACTCCCAGCATATAATTAAGGTAATAAAAAGGATATCTGTCGGATGTAACAGGACATTCGGTAAGCATCTTGATTACCTTATCATTTTCGCCTGCCCTCGAATAGATATTTGCAAATACATAAATCAATAATGGACTTTCGCTGATTTCGGGTGCAAGTGCGGAAGATTTAAATTTTTCGGCCAGACTGAGCGCTGCCGGTATATCTGCCGAAAGATTCAATGTTACAAATGATAGCAGAAAGGCCGTTTCGGGCAATAAGAAATGAAGTTGATGATCAGATGCCACTTGCAGGTATGCTTCTTTTATTTCGGAATTTCCTTCGGGGATGGTTCCTTCGAACTTTAGCGAACGCACAGCCCATCGGTATTTTGCCGGCACGGTGCCTATAAGTGCATGTAAAATACCCAGACCCGCTTTATTCATCACAAAGTCGGGAAATAGGCGTTTGTTTTCTATCAGCAGGCGGTAAGCACGATTGATATCAAGCCCGGCATTTACATACTCTCCAAATTTAATCCTGGCAACTCCCGATTGAAGATAAATCAGCGATTGGCTATAGAGATACCATGGGGAACTTTTCCCGTCGGATGCAATTTTCTGTAGCCGGCAATCCTTGTTGTTTTTCAGATGCATGAAATCCTTCTCCTCCTCCCCGAGCATCACTTTCAGGAAATCGATATAATTTTCAATGATAAAAGGAACCTGGTTGTCCGGATTTAGCTTTTTCTCTGTATCCATCATTGTACTGGCCTTTGTAAATCGCAGGCACATCATATCAGTGTATGCTTGTTTACAGTTATCATTAAAAGTAAATGATGCTTTTGCTGAAATTGCGATGAATGACAGAAGAAAGAAAATTGAAATACTTCTCATTGGTTACGCTTAAAGAAAAATATTTTTTAATGAAAGGCAAAAATCCGAAATTATTACCAAAGAATTTTCATTGGTATAAGAAAAGAGCCGATAAAAATTTTACCGGCTCATGCAATATGGTTTTGTCAGTTTATTAGCTTAATGAATCAGCCAGTTCTTTGTCGACAAGAATACGTCCGCAGAATTCGCAAACAATAATTTTCTTGTGCAGTTTGATGTCAAGCTGCCGTTGTGGCGGAATATAGCTGAAACATCCGCCGCAGGCATCACGCTCAACAGGTACAACAGCCAGTCCGTTGCGGGCGTTTTTACGGATACGTTTGTATGCGATCAGCAGCCTTTCCTCTATCATCCTTTGCTGCTGTACCGATTTGTTGTTGAGTTCGGTTTCTTCGAGTTCGGTTTCAGCAACAATATCAGTGAGTTCGCTGCGTTTTGCTTCCATGTCGTTACGGCGATCGCTCAGTTCGTGCTGTGCATTTTCTATTTCCTCTTTGCTCATAGTAAGCTGGGCAGTGAATTCGCGTATCCGTTTTTCAGCTAACTGTATTTCGAGGCTCTGGAATTCGATTTCCTTGGTAAGGGCATCGTATTCGCGGTTGTTTCTTACATTATTCTGCTGCTCTTCGTAGCGTTTGATAAGCGTTTGGCTTTCCTTGATAGCCGTCAGTTTGTCGGTTATCTGCTTGTCGAGCAATTCAATTTCCTGTATATAGTTGTCGATGCGGGTTTCGAGACCTGCAACTTCATCTTCGAGGTCTTCCACTTCGAGTGGCAACTCGCCACGTACAATTTTTATACGGTCGATCTTCGAATCGTTTTGCTGAAGGGTAAATAAAGCAATAAGCTTTTTCTCAATCGAAATTTCCACTTCATCTTTTGCATGCTCAGGGGCATGAATTTCAGTAGTTTCGCCCGATTCAACAGCATTCGTAGCTTTGTTCTTCTCCTCACCGACGGTTTCAGCTGGTTTAGCAACACTTTTTGCCATAGCAGATTATGATGTTTTATGTTGATTTACAAATAATTAACCGGATTGGTATTGGTTCCGGAAATAAAGAGTGCAAAAGTAGTAAATTTTTTCTTTAATAAGGTATATATCAGTTCTTTTGTAAATTGTTCGCTTTCGAAATGACCGACATCGGCTAAAATCATGCGGTTTCCGGGAATAAAAAAGTCGTGATATTTAATATCTCCGGTTATGTAAATGTCTGCATTACATGATATTGCATCATTAATCAGGAAACTTCCCGAGCCGCCGCAAACAGCAATTCGTTGTACTTTTTTATTTTTTAAATTGGTATGACGGATGCATCCTGAATGAAAAATTTCTTTAACATGAATTAAAAATTTCTCTGCTTCTACAGCTTCATGCAGAGTGCCGATCATCCCTGCACCTATACGGTTGTGTTTATTGGCAAGCGGGTATATGTCGTAAGCTACTTCTTCGTAAGGATGTACTTGCTTCAATGCCGAAATCACAGCATTTTCGAGGTATGCCGGAAATATAGTTTCAATTCTGACTTCCGTCTCGGTGTGAAGTTTTCCCACTTCCCCGACAAAAGGATTAGCACCTGTCAATGGCCTGAAAGTCCCTTCGCCCGGGCTATTGTAACTACAATTGTCGTAGTTCCCGATATGCCCTGCCCCTGCGTTGAAAATAGCTTCACGAACCTGAGTGGCATGTGATGTAGGGCAAAATGTGACCAGTTTACGAAGTATCCCAGTCATGGGGCGTAATATTTCGGTATTTAATATTCCAAGTTTACTGAATAACTGGCGGTTTACACCTTCAAAATGATTGTCGAGATTGGTATGAAGTGCAAAAATTGCAATATTATCCTTTATTGCCCTGATAACCAGTTGCTCAGTTTCGGTTTTGCCGGTCAGGCTTTTAATACCTGAAAATATCAGGGGATGATGTGAAATAACGAGGTTGCAGTTTTTTTCATTGGCTTCATCCAGCACTTCCGCAGTAATATCAATACAAATTAAAGCACCTTTAATGTCTGATTCAGAATCACCTACCAGCAACCCACAATTATCGTAGCTTTCCTGAAGAGACAATGGGATCCTTGAATTCAGATAGGAAGTTATTACAGATAAGATCATAGAAATGGGGGAAATATAGAGAAAATGTAAAATTACAAAAAAGCTGGTACAAAGCAAATGTAACCATGCTCCCGTCATAAAAAATATTACTATTTGAGCTGATTTATTTACAGGAAATCAGCCGACTTTCGGATAATATAATAATTTATCCTATAAAATTTGTACGTCTCATATAAATTTGTTTGTACCTTTATCTCGTGGAAGCATTCAGATTTTTACTTTTCCCCTTTGCCTTGCTATACGGTCTTGTTATCAAAGTCCGCAATATTTTATTTGATATCAGACTTTTACCCTCCATAAAATTTGAAATTCCGGTATTATCAGTAGGAAATCTGATTGCCGGAGGCTCCGGAAAAACTCCCATGGTTGAATATCTTGTGCGTTTATTGGGCGAGAATTCGAATATTGCAACACTAAGTCGCGGCTATAAGCGTAAAACGAAGGGATTCAGGCTTGCCGGAGAAAATGAAACCGTTGAAGCTCTTGGCGATGAACCGCTGCAATATCACCAGAAGTTTAACCTGATTAATGTCGCGGTATGCGAAAAACGTAAAACAGGAATTCTTGAGTTGATAAAAGAAGTTGCTGATCTTGAAACTATAATTCTTGATGATGCGTTCCAGCACAGGTTTGTCACGCCACAACTATCCATACTGGTAACCGATTATTTTAAACTTTATACTCAGGACTGGCTATTACCGTTTGGTAGGTTACGCGAATCTATCTCAGGACGTAAAAGAGCTGATATAATTGTAGTTACC
Source organism: Bacteroidales bacterium (assembly GCA_038237165.1). Lineage (GTDB taxonomy): Bacteria > Bacteroidota > Bacteroidia > Bacteroidales > UBA4417 > UBA4417. The sequence goes on from JBBRYZ010000039.1 coordinate 26,532, forward strand.
AAAACTCCACGGATTTTTTCGCCCATTGTCCGTAAACAATTACTCGAAGACATAAAACCTTATCCCGGCCAGCTGGTATGTTTTTCGTACATTAACTATCTTCCTTTTGTGCCGGTATACTCCGGACATTGCGATTATTCATCAAAAACGAAAAACATATATTCAATCATAATGGTGTCTGGAATCGGCAATCCCGGACCGATGGAGGAATACCTGCGCAGGTTATGCACGGACCTGGAGATTATGGAATTCCCTGATCATCATCAGTTCGTTGAAAAAGACTTATTGATACTGAAAGACAAATATAAATACCTGGCGACCACAAAGAAAATAATAGTTACCACCGAGAAAGATGCCAAACGCCTGCAAAATGAGGAAGCTGAAGCAATATTAGGTGACTTGCCTATATTTTATACACCAATTACCTTTGAATTTCACCCGGCGGATAAACTGGTTTTTGATCAGGCTGTGCTCTCGGCAGTGAAAAAGGAAACTGAGAAAGGAAGTTGATTTCAAAAAAACAGATCGGTAATGGCAAACACCGAAAATACGATACTTGCTATCCCGTTGAGCGTGAAGAATGCAACGTTTACCTTTCTGAGATCGTTGTATTTAACGATGGAATGCTGGTAAAACAGAAGTATTGAAAATATTCCCAGTCCGACCCAGTAAATAGCTTTGAAATCCCCTTCAATCCCTGCTGCGATAAGAAGCAGTGCTGTAATTATATGTAATACAAGCGATAAATTCAGTGCATTTTTTCTTCCTAGCATTACAGGCATCGACCGAAGATGGTTTTCGCGATCGAACTCATCATCCTGCAGCGCGTAGATTATATCGAAACCTGATACCCAAAATAATACTGATAATGAAACAATTACCGGGATCCAGTTAAATGTGCCGGTAACAGCGAGATATGCGCCTGTTGGTGCAAGTGCCAGTCCAAGTCCTAATACAAAATGCGATAATGCGGTAAATCGTTTGGTAAGGCTATATCCCATTATAACAAATAGAGCAATTGGCGAAAGGTAGAAACAAAGCGGATTTATAAACCATGCTGCAGCCACAAAAAGTAATGCATTTGCAATGCTGAAAATAAGTGCCGAACGTTGTCCGATTAGTTTGGCAGGTATTTCGCGCTGAGCGGTGCGCGGATTAATCTCATCAATATCTCTGTCGGCCCAGCGATTAAAGCTCATGGCTGCGTTTCGAGCAAAAAGCATACAGAGTAAAACGAGAACTAAAAGTCTCCAACTTACTGAATCACTGTTATGGATGGTGGCAAGTGAAAATCCCAGCAATGCAAAAGGCAGCGCAAATATTGTATGCGGAAACTTAACGAGCGACAGATAATTATTTACTTTAGCGATAATTTTATGAAATAGCATGAAATCTTGTTTTAAAACTTACAGGGAACAAAAATACACAAGGTTAATTTCATTTCAGAAATTATTTTTAGCATTTACTTCAATACTGTAATGAGACGGAAATTATTTTCAGCATTAGAATACCTGCGCTATCTGGGTAAATCGGGTTCACGTCATTCGGTGCATTCTCCATTTGTTTACACCCTGGTCGATAAGGTTTTCAGAAACCGCGAGGAAAACCAGGCTTTCCGGGACATGAGTATACTCAGGAAAAGGCTTTTAGCAAAATCTCAGGTAATTGAAATTACTGATTTCGGGTCGAGGGCAAATCAAAAGCAGTATGATCACCGCTTCGAAAGTGTTGCTTCCATAGTCCGGCATAGTTCGATAAATGAAAGATATGGCAGTTTATTATTCAGGCTGGTCGAATATTTTGAGCCCCACACCATTATTGAATTAGGAACATCGGTAGGTATCAGTACTTTATATATGTCAACAGCTTTTCCGGAAGCAAGCATATTTACTATCGAAGGTTGTTCTACAAAATCGGAACAGGCTGCAGCCAACTTTGAAGCTATGAAGGTTTCGAGCATTATGCAGCATATCGGCCGATTCGACATAGTGCTGCCTGATGTTATCAAACAGGCCGGCAAACTGGATTTTGCATTTGTCGACGGCAATCATACCTATGAGGGAACAATTGCCAATTTCAAATCACTACTTTCTATTGCGCATAATGATACTGTATTTGTTTTCGATGATATACACTGGTCAGCAGGTATGCAGAAAGCCTGGAATGAAATTGCTGATCACGAACGTGTTACGGTAAGTATCGACCTTTTCAGAATGGGACTTGTTTTTCTGCGGAAGGAACTCAGCAGGCAGAAATTTGTTATTAGGTTTTAGTTAATGGGAAATAGTTAATGGAAAAAGGTTGAAGGAAAATAGTTAATGGGGAAATAGTCCTTTGTAGTGAATAATATTAGATACTATAAAACTTGTGGTTATAGAAAATCTATGCACTTCAAGTATTCTATGCACTTCAAGTATTCTAGGCACTTTAAGTACTCAAGGCACTTTAGGCACTTGCACCTTAGCTAAAATTAGTTCAAAAATAAAAAAGACCTGAAATATAATCAGACATTCAAATTATGTCATGCTAAAAACTATTACTTTTGTTATTCAATAATTTTATACGTTTTCAGATGAGTAAGAAGGAAATAATCCGTTTAACCGATATTACACGTACTTATAAAGTTGGTACCGAACTTGTAAGAGCTTTGCGCTCGGTTTCACTTTCCGTTTTTAAAAATGAATTTGTTGCTTTGATGGGACCTTCAGGGTCGGGTAAATCAACTTTGATGAATTTGCTCGGATGCCTCGATACTCCCACTAGCGGGCAATATATCCTCAATGATCAGGATGTGAGCAAACTGAATGATAATGAGCTTGCACGTATCCGTAACAAGGAAATAGGTTTTGTGTTTCAGACTTTTAACTTGTTACCACGTAGCTCTGCACTCGAAAATGTAATGCTTCCGCAGGTATATGCCGGTTATTCCAAAGCGGCACGGCTCGATCGCGCCAACGAGGTAATCGCCAGCGTAGGACTTACCGACAGAGCAACGCATAAGCCCAATGAACTTTCGGGCGGACAGCGCCAGCGTGTTGCTATTGCCAGGGCATTGGTAAACAATCCATCCATTATTCTTGCCGATGAGCCAACCGGTAACCTTGATTCAACCACCTCGTACGAAATTATGGGTGTGCTTGAGCAGATTCATGCTGCCGGCAATACTATTATTCTTGTTACTCACGAGGAAGATATCGCGCGTCACGCCCACCGCATCATCCGGCTTATGGACGGACAGGTTTCAGCCGATTATCTGAATACGGATATTATTACTTCAGCACAGCTTTTGAACAATTAGTACAGGTTCAGTTGTTTATCCTCAATAATAAATTCCAAG
>JBBRYZ010000040.1:0-29565 GCA_038237165.1 Bacteroidales bacterium
AGGTGATACGCTTTTTAGTATTCAGGATTCCAGGATGTTGCCTGTTTTGGTGGTAAAAGACTTATCCTCAATTTCTTGTGTTTGTACTTCAATTTCTTCAAAGCAATTAGTCGTTGCTGATAAGGTTTCAACTCAATATAAAATTGTCCGGTCTAAAAAATCAGGAGATATTGTGTCTGAGCCTGTAATACTTCCCGATGTCGCAACCGTTGACACTACACAAGCTAAAAAAGAGGTTCCAAAAGAGTTGAAGCAGAAGATCAGCGGACGCATTTCGGTCTCATCGTATTCAAATTTCTCGAATGTTTCCGACCTGTCGCAACGCATGCAATACACTTTTTCGATGAATGCCAGGAATATTGGCAATTCAAAGCTATCAAGCGAGGCATACATTTCGTTTGCACATAAAATAAACGAATGGGACGTGGTGAAAGCCAATATTTATAATGGGTTGAAGATTTACAGTCTGGCGTTCAACTATTCCATCAACAAAAATAATACGGTTTGGATAGGTCGGAAGGTTAACCCGCTACTCTCAAGTGCCGGCGCTATTGACGGCGTTCAGTACGAAACGAAATTTAAATCGCTTACTGCCGGAGTTTTTGCAGGTACCCGGCCCGATTATATGAATTACAGCTTCAACGCCAAGCTTTTGCAATATGGCGGTTACCTGAGCCACGACTATGCCACTTCCAAAGGCAATATGCAAAGCTCCATGGCTTTTATCGAACAAAAGAACAATGGGTTTATAGATCGCAGGTTTACCTATTTCCAGCATTCCAATTCGCTGCTTACAAATCTTTATTTTTTTGGATCTGCAGAATTCGATCTGTATAAAAAAATTATGAATACCCAGGATAGTACTTATACCCAGGATAATAAACCCAGTTTGTCAAATGTATATATTTCATTGAGGTACAGGGTAGTGAAGCAATTGTCTTTATCCTTATCCTACAGCACGCGTCAAAATATTATCTATTACGAAACCTATAAGACCATTATTGATCAGTTACTTGCAATGGCGAATACCCAAGGATATACTTTTCAGGTTAATTATCGCCCGGGCAAAAACATTTCGATAGGGTCAAATGCCGGCTACCGCTTCAGCAAACAGGATCCCAGGCCATCGAAAAACCTGTACTCTTATATTACCTACAGCAATGTGCCCTGGATTAATGCCTGTGCGACAATTTCGGCAACTATAATGGAGACCACTTATGTTTCCGGCAGTATATACAGTGCGGGGCTTACGCGCGATCTGATACCCGGCAAACTATATGGCGGAATGGATTACAGGTATGTTAAATATAAGTTCCTGAATAACGAGCTTCCTTTGGTGCAGAATATGGGAGAAATGAACCTGACGTGGATGGTTGCAAAGAAGTTTTCTCTGTCGTTGAATTATGAAGGGACTTTCGAAAAGGGACGCAATTATGACCGTGTGTATTTGAACCTGACAAAACGATTTTAAACGGCCACCTGTAAATATCAATAATCAGAATTCAATCAAATTATAAACTATTTTTGCTGCTCGCGAACACTATAGGTTTTTCAATGAAATACTTTTGTGGCGATTGCCTGTGTTATTCAGGTTTTCAGCAATTTTAAAATGAATAATTCATTTTGAGAATTTGAAAGAGATTATTACGGATGAAAAGATGGAGCCTTTCTGTTATATTGGTAATTCTTGCAACCATTCGCCTTCAGGCCTCTGGTATTGATACCATTCGCTATCCGGAACTTAATAAGGAATACTTCAAATCCTATTGGCACGATTCCAAAGCGTTTTTTATTTCGCCGGCAAAATGGAGGGGAAAGCAGTGGATTGAATTTGGTGCAGTTACCGCTGCCGGTGTGCTGGCATATACACAAGATGAAAAAATTCAGAAATACTTTGTCGGACATCAATCAACTACAGCCGATCATCTTTCAAAATTTGTTTTTGAACCTTATGGCAGATTCGCACCGGTTATTATAGGTGGTTTATACATAGGAGGGAGACTGGCAAAAGATAACCGGCTTGCAGGAACATCATTAACAGCTGCCAAATCCTTTATTGTTGCATCAGTAAGCGCAGAAATTGTAAAACAACTCACTCACCGTCACCGCCCCTTTCAGGATGATGTCCCCGATCACGCCAATTGGGACGGCCCTCTCAGTAAAATTAAATATAGCAGTTTCCCATCGGGTCATTCAACAGCGGCATTCAGCATGGCAACGGTATATGCCCTTGAGTACAGAAGTACAATATGGATTCCGGTTCTGGCTTATACGCTGGCAACCGGCACTGCGGTTTCGAGGCTATACGACAACAAACACTGGGCTTCGGATGTAGTTATTGGGTCTGCACTTGGTTTTGTTACAGGCAGGTTTATGTGGAAACAAAGCCGGAAAAGTAATAATCGGTTGGTCGTTTTGCCTTCGGTTGGCGCTAATGTAGTGTCAGTTACCTGTTTAATCCGCCTGGCTGATCACAAATAACCACTTTGGTATTAATGTATATTGGTGATCTTTGAATTGTAAAGTTTATAAATGATCTGGTCAATGCGCATCCAGGTTATGAAGCATATAAATGCTGTGCCGAAGTGTTGGCTTTATTTCAGTCATGTATTCCTCAACCGCTCTTACGCTTCCCGGCAAAGTATAAACGAGTGTGCTTTTCATAACGCCGGCAATGGCCCTGGATAACAGCGCATTTGGTTTAAGACTGCCATATTTAAACCGGATCAGTTCCATGATACCGGGGATTTCTTTGTCAAGAAATGGTTTTACCACATCGGGCGTAATATCGCGGGGACCTATGCCTGTTCCACCGGTTGTGATTACAATATCAAACTGATCTTCGCGGGCTTCATTCAGGAGACTTTTGAGAGCCACTACATCATCAGGTATAAGTTTACGATCAATTGCAAATTGCCATTTTTCAGTTTCAAAAAATGAAGTCAGAATCTGTTCGATTTTTGGTCCCGAACGATCGCTGTATTCCCCATGGCTAGCGCGGTCGCTAAGGGTAATGATCATCACTTTGTAAACACGTGGTGTATAAATTACCTTGTCACCTGCTTTAACAATGCCATTTTTAATTACCCTGGCGAAAATCCCTTCTTTTGGCATCACGCAATTACCTACTTCCTTAAAGATTGCGCAGGAAGTTCCATGACATTCCTTGCCGATCTGTGTAATCTCAAGTTCTACATCGCCAATTTTAAGCCTGTCAAGTGGTTGAGTATTCACAAGTTCGAGACCTATTGTAGTAATGTTTTCAGCAAATTCTCCATAATTGACCTTTCGACCGGCGGTATGAGTGAATCGCTGCACACTTTCGTCGGCCAGCAGGCTCACCTGCCTGTGCCAGTCGCCGGCATGTGCATCGTGAGCAACACCAAGCTTGTTCAATTCAATTTCAGGAACAGGTACTTTTATAGTGCCTTTTTTCTCGCTTATATTTACGGATACTACGGTGATGGGGGAGGACATGGGATTGAGGGGATTGAAGGGATTGAAGGGATTGAGGGGATTGAGGGGGATTGAAGGGTTTGAAATGTTTGAAGGGGTTGAAGAGTTTCAGTGTTACAGTTTTACAAGTCGCTGAGCGGTGGTTGGTGAGCGGAGCCGAACCGAACCAAAGCCCAGATTTACAGTGCATCGCCTTTACATTTTGACCTTTTAATTCGTGTTCATTTGTGAAATATTTGTGTCATTTATGGATTATTTGTAGATTTTTTTATATTTCCTCTTTCTTTTCCTTTTGTTGCAGGATTACAAACTGCACTCCTTCAACAATATAAAAAATAGATGAAGCCAGCAATGACAGACCGAGCGATATAAAGAAAGTTCCTTTGTAAATTTCAGGTATTACTTTCCAGTGGCTTATCGAAATTCCCATGCCTATCATAAACGACATCAGAATGTATCCGCGCAGGTCGAAAAAGGCAAACATACATGGCCGGTGCTGGGGCAGATTTTTAATGCGGTTAACGTAGCGTAAACTTACTTTCCGGAATACAAGCATAAAGAACGGGATAAATCCGGCTACGCCAATCAGGTAATTAAGCCAATGATGTAATGCATGCAATTCGATAAAGATAAAACCCAGTTTCAATATCCTGTATGCCGCAAATCCCCACAATGCCGCTCCGAGCGCTATTAGTACCGGTTTTGGAACTCCTGGTTTTAGTTTCTGAAGGATTTGGCTTGGCATATTTTCCTGATTTTTTTTGAATTATAAATCTTTCTCTTCGAAAGGATTTTCCTGCTGATTTGTGAAATTGATATTCGCCGGGTTGAATATTGATTCCTGGTTGAATTCCCGCATACGTTTTAAACCAATCCTGTACATATAAATAAGGAACGGAATAAATGCCAGAATCAGCACAGGGTGTCCCGACATAATCAGGAAATCATATATGCCATGCAGCAGCCAGGGAACAAGAAATGCCATCAACAGCCATTTCCCTCTACCGTTTGGGCTGAAACGCGCCAGTCCAAGGTAAAATCCCATTACGATTCCAAAAATGGTATGTCCGGGTACTGCGGTAAAAGCCCTTACTAAACCTACCTGCATTGAGTTTCCCGAAAAAACATAAAACAGGTTTTCAACAGCCGCAAATCCTAAGGAAACTGAAACGGCATAAACAATGCCATCAAATTTCTCGTTGAAATTCGGGTTACGCCATATCAGGATAAAAACCATAAGGAATTTGAACGCTTCTTCAATAGCGCCGGCAACTGCAAAGCCATCCCAGGCGGCTTTAGTGATCGGCTCATAAGCCTTTCCGAATGCCAGCAGATAATTTTCAAGTAATCCAACCGGGAAAATAATGATAGCGCCCAGCAGAATTCCTTTAAGAATCTGGTTGATGGGCTCCTTTTCATATTTGTCGCGGAAATACACATAAATCATGATAATGAATGCCGGCGCCAGTGCGAGTAATAGCAAATACATTTGTGTCGGATTAAATCTTTGTGTTTGAAAAGGCTAAAGAATTATTTTTGATTTGAAGATTGTCTAGATATTAGTCTTTGTCTTGCTAATCAGTTTAATGTTGCTCATTTCCATGGTTTTGTCCACTGCTTTACACATATCATATACGGTGAGAAGTGCTGCCGAAACAGCTGTTAGGGCTTCCATCTCAACACCTGTCTGGCCGATGCAGTGTACTTCGCTTAAAGCTGCCACACCTTTTGATTCGAGCGTAAGCTTCACATCAATTTTGGTGATGAGCAGTGTGTGACAAAGCGGAATAATGGATGAAGTAAGCTTTGCAGCCTGTATTCCTGCAAGTTGAGCAACCGTAAGTACATCCCCTTTCTTCATATTGTTTTCCTGAACCAGTTTAACCGTTTCGGGTTGCAGACGGATAAAACCCTGCGCTTTTGCGATCCGCAACTGGTTAGGTTTGTGCCCTACATCCACCATATTGGCTTTTCCTGCTTCATCGGTATGGGAGAGTTTGCTCATCGTTTTAAGTATAAATGGTTTAATTTCTTTCGGTTTTTAAATGCCTTCAGTATTTAGGCGTTCAAACATCAAATTGTTCAATTGTTAAATCCCCGAATTATCAAATTATCACATTGTCTAATTACCACATTACCACATTGTCACATTGTCAAATCATCAAATTATCAAATTGTCAAATTGTCAAATTGTCGAATTGTCGAATCGTTGAATCATCAAATTATCTAATTACCACATTACCACATTATCACATTATCACATTGTCGAATTGTCACATTGTCGAATTGCCAAATTGTCAAATTCTCCTTGTCCCCCTTTCTCCCCATTCCCTTGTCACCAAGATTCAAAACAACTAACCTCCTATATTATAAAACTCCCCATGCCTGTTAATGGTTCCGCACGAAGGTTTATTGCCAAGCGCTAGTTGTAAAGCATTTAAAGCTCCATGTTCGCGAACATTATATTCCAAATCGTTGAAAAGGCAGGGCTTGATCATTCCGTTGGCAGTAAGTCTCAGCCGGTTGCAGGTGGAGCAATCGCCACCGCTTCCTCCATCGACAATATAAAATTCACCCTTTTCGAGATCCATTTGCCTGATAAACCGAACCTGTAAGCCATGTTTTTTTGCATAACCGGCAACTTCAACAGCATCGGGTTCAGCTGATGAATTTACAACTACACAGTTGATTTTCACCGGCGAAAGGCCAGCGTTCACAGCCGAATTAATTCCTTTCAGCACATTTTCAATATCACCTCCACGTGTAATCTGTCGGTATCTCTCAGGGTTCATAGTATCGAGGCTGACATTTACGCGGTGAAGACCGGCATCTTTAAGAGGTTGGGCAAATTTTTCGAGCAGTTGTCCGTTGGTGGTCATACCCAAATCCTGAACTCCGGATTTTGAAGCAATCGACTGTATCAGATTAACAATTCCTTTACGCACCAAAGGTTCGCCGCCGGTTATCCGGATTTTATCCACCCCGAGTGAGAGTGCGGCATCCACAACCTCCAATATCTCTTCGAAAGTGAGAATGTCGCTATGCTGCATTAGAGTTATGCCTTCGGCAGGCATGCAGTAGGTGCAACGCAGGTTACAACGGTCGGTAACCGAAATGCGGAGGTAATTTATACGCCTGTTATAAGAGTCGAACATCTAACAAAGTTCCTTTTTTAATTTCCGTTTCTCCAATTTCGATTGTAGCAATTCCATCGGCATAAATATAGGAATGAATATGTGCTGATCCATGATATTCAACCGGCATAGCCACGCCTTCGGGAGTAAGATAAACGGGAAAGAAGGCCTTGCGGGCGGTGTTCCTGCGTTTGTAGTCAGCACCCAAGGGTATTTTTAGCTGAATTTCCTGGCTTATATTACCGGTTATCAGTCGAATAAGGGGTTTCGCCAGCATTTCGAACTGAACGAATGATGAAACCGGATTACCAGGTAAGGCAACCAGGTATTGATTTTCGCGGGTTGCAAATATCACAGGTTTACCGGGTTGCACTGCCAGTTTGCGGAATTTGATTTCATATCCCGCCTGTTGAATTACAGCCGGCACAAAATCGAAGTCGCCAACTGAAATTCCTCCGGTAAGAATAACTATGTCGCATTCGGAACCAGCCTGTTTGATGATATCAAAAGTGTCTTTTTCGGTGTCGCGGGCAATTCCAAAATATTTTACCTTGCAATTAGCGCGTTGAGCCTGAGCCAGTAACTGCCAGGCATTACTGTTGCGGATTTGCGATTGGGCAGGGATTTCGGCAGGTTCCACCAATTCATCACCGGTTGAAATAATACCTATGCGAGGTTGTTTATAAACTTCAGGATTTGCACATCCAACCGATGCCAGGATTGCAATTTCCTGTGGCCGGAGAAGAGCGCCTTTGTTAAGAACTTTTTCGCCAAGTGTAATGTCTTCAGCTTTTTTACAAAAATTCGGAGCCGTTTTACCTGCATTGAAACGAATGGTATCCGGCCCTGTATTCTCAACATCTTCAACCATTATAACGGTATCGGCTCCTTCGGGAAGCATGCCACCAGTCATCAGTTTTGAGCATTCACCTTTGCCAATTATTTTGGTGGGTACTTTGCCGGCAGGTATGGTTTCGAGCACTACCAGTTCTTTTTCAAGATCAGCAAGGCGGCAGGCGTAACCGTCAACGGCCGATTTATCGAACGGAGGCATATCCATATCAGAAAATACATCTGTGGCTAACACCCTTCCTAAACAAACCTCAAGTCTTATTTTTTCTGATGCAAGGGGAACTGCATATTTGCGGATTATCTCCAGTGCTTCTTCAAATAGTATCATTTTAAGTAATTCGCTTTAAGGGGCAAAGATAATTATCATTTCGATGCGAATGGACAACAGATTCAGATCGGTCGGAGGCATTTGCTTTTTTTAAGCCTGAGAAAGTGGGTTTGATTCTGTGTTATTTTGTTATCTTTGTGAAAAAGACCTAACATGGTAAATGTCGATTCAACAAATGGGGAAATAGCCTCCAGCCGCTCAAGTGTTATAAAAAAGAAAATTAGGAAATACCTTTATTATACCCTGGCATTCGTAATACTGATTATCGGGATCTGGGCTTACTGGAGTTTTTTTTACACATACAGCGATGGTTATCGGTCAGGTGTGTTAAAGGATTTTACACATATAGGAACTGTGTTTAAAACTTATGAAGGCGAAATAATGCTCAGTAGCGAACAGAGCAATACGAATGTAACATTTGATTCCGAAAAGTTTCTGTTTTCTGTTTCTGATGTGGATGTTGCCCATCAGCTGGAACAACTGCAAGGTAAAAATGTGATTGTTCATTATGCCCAGAAAAACAATACGTTGCCCTGGCGGGGTGAAACTACTTTTATTGTGAATAGTGTGAAGCTGAGCAACTAAAGAATTTACGATTTGCGAAAGACCAATTGGGAAGTAAACCGTAAACTTCCTATTTTTTAAAAATCGCACCTTGTACTTCGTACCTTGCAAATCCTTATTAATCTACAAAATTTTATCCTTAAAAAACTTATATGTTTCCACCTGGGAGTTAATTTTCAGGTTTGGATTTCCTTTTACATAATGGTTCGACTTTGTAGGTGTAATAAGCCTGGCTTTGGTATTATCACGAAGCTGAATCTGCAGTAGAGTCATGAGTTCTCGTTGTAATTCCCGATCGAAAATGGGGCAGGCTACTTCTATGCGGTTATCGAAATTGCGTTCCATCCAGTCGGCTGATGATATATAATACAGCTCATTTCCTCCGTTAGCAAACACCATCACGCGACTGTGTTCGAGGAATCTTCCTACAATGGTTATGGCTTCAATATTTTCGCTAAGTTTTGCTACACCGGGTTGAAGCACACATATTCCCCTGACGAGCAGCTTTATTTTAACACCTGCCTTGCTGGCTTCGTAAAGCTTTTTAACAGTTTTAATATCGGTAAGGTTATTGATTTTCAGGATCATCCAGGCATCCAATCCTGCTTTTGCATTACGGATTTCATTATTCAGCAGTTTTATAAAATCGTTCCTCATATGAAAAGGCGCAACAATGAGTTTGGAAAACCTTGGCGTATTATAAATAGATTCGAACAAGTGAAATACGCTGTTAACGTCCGCAACTATTTCTTTATTAGCGGTAAGTATTGTAACATCAGAATATACCTTTGCTGTTGTTTCGTTAAAATTTCCAGTGCCAACTCCGGCATAGTACACATTTCGAACACCTTCCTTGCGGCGGATAAGCAATAATTTGGCATGAACTTTATATCCGGGAATAGATTGAATAACGCGTACACCTTCTTCCTGCATTTTTTCTGCCCAGTAAATATTTGCCACTTCATCGAACCTGGCCTGAACTTCGAGAAAAACCGTTACTTCCTTACCATTGCGGGCAGCATTAATCAGGGCATTTATAACAATCGAATCGCTTGCCACCCTGTAAAGTGTCATTTTTATAGCCCTTACCTGTGGGTCGAGGGAGGCCTCGCGCAGCAGGTCTATTAGGTATTGAAACGACTGATACGGATAATGTACCAGGTAATCTCTTTCCTTGATCCCGGCAAGAATACTCTTTGTAACCCGCAACCCCTGGTGTTCGAGAGGTGGCATTGGAGTGAACTCCAAATCTGCTGTGCCGATATTTGGAAAACTTACAAAATCCTTGAAATTATGATACTTTCCTCCGGCTGATATGGTATCACTCTGGTTAATATTAAGTTTGGCAAGTAACTGTTTCAGAAGTCGCTCCGGCATATGCCAGTCATATACAAACCTCACCGGTGGCGCTATTTCACGCTGTTTCAGTCCTTCGGTCATCAATTCGAGAAAGCTTTTCGAAACATCATTATCGATGTCGAGTTCCGCGTCACGGGTAAATTTAATTGCATATGCTTTGTAGGAATTAAATCCGAAAACCGAAAAAATGTCATTAAGGCAATGCCGGATTACATCATCAAGTAACATGATAAATTTCTTTTCGTTTTCCGCTGGCAATATCAGGAAACGGGAAAGTGTATTTACAGGCACTTCAACAAGGGCGTATTTTTCGAGGGCAGGCTTGCCTTTAACCTGTAGCACAACAGCCAGATAAAGGGAGTGATCGTGCAGGGAAGTAGCTTTCAGGTTATTAAGAATAATCGGGAAAAGGCTTGGACGCACCTGTTCTCTGAAATATTGATCTACGAACTTACTCTGCTCAGGTTTTAAATCATTATCATTTATAACAAAAATATTTTTTTCGGCAAGTTCATGAATAACAGAGTTATAAATGCGTTGAAATTCCTTCTGCTGCTCTTTGGTAACGCGGTTTATTTCGCGGAGGGTTTTGCGGGGATTAAGATATTTATCATGAAAAAGCCCTTTCTCCATGCCAATCATGCGGTTTACAGTAGCAACTCTTACACGGAAAAACTCATCGAGGTTATTGGAATAAATACCCAGGAATTTTATACGGCTAACCAATGGCGTAGTGGGATCAGCGGCTTCCTGCAAGACCCTTTCATTAAAATGAAGCCAGCTGATTTCCCTGTTTATAATGTTGTTTTTGGTACCTGCCATAAGGATTTGTAAATTAATTTCCTGAGTTAAATGATGATAAACTCTAACAGAATAAGAGCGGTTTTTGTTTCTATAAAATTATGAAAAAATCAGTTTGAATCTAAAGTGTTAGTTCTTTCAATAGTAACGGACAAATTTGCCAAAGATTATGTGCCAGTTTACATTGGAAGTAAAGAAAATATTATATTTTACCTTTCCAAATATATACTTTAGTGTTATTAATGCATCTGTACTATTTCATAATTTATATTACTAATAGCCCATCACTGTCTGTTCCGATTGTTTTTAGTAAGCGACAATCATACGGTCAGTGCAAGTAAAACAATTGGAATAATATAATTACAATTTGTGAAGCAGTACTAAGCAACGTTCCGCCTGAATAGTTCATCGGCATTTTGATATACAAAATTTATGTTTAATACGCCATAAAATACAATTCCCTCCACCCGCAAGTATTGTGCGAGCAGATGAAGGGAAGAGCAGCCCTGTATTCTTTTATTTATTCCGGGCTTAAACTTTAAGCCAGGGAATGCTGATTACAACATTCCCGGCCAGACCGTAAAGTTTTGAATAACTTTCGCTTTTTTGAGGTCAGCCCATTTTGCTATATCCAGATTCACCGATACCACGCCGGTTGTAGGCAGTGATTCGAGTTTTGGATCAGCAAAATGATTTGCCACCATTGTAATAATAGGATTGTGCCCCACTAGCATCACGCTGTTGGTTGAGTCGTCAAGATTTTCAATGATTTCAAGTGCATCCTTATCATCGCCGGTGAAAAGTTTTTCGTCGGATACCACTTTGTTAGCCTGAAATCCTAGTTTATCAGCGATAATGAGTGCAGTTGCATAAGCTCTTTCAGCCGGGCTGGAGATAATCTGATCAATTACCGGCTTGCTTTCGGCCATAAACAGGGCAACCCTGAAAGTGCGTTCAACTCCGGTATCAGTAAGCATTCTTTCAGCATCAGCAATGTTAGCACTTGCCGGAATGGCTTTGCCATGACGAACAATATATACAGTCTTCATAGATGGGGATTAATTTTTGGTAAACATACAAAATAACTTTAAACGCAAAAGCGATATCCGAAAATTTACAGGATACCGCTTTTGAAACAATATTTTTACAGGATCGAAATTTCAAAACCAAGTTGCAAATGTGTTAATCAGAATGAATGATTTTATAGTTAAAAGCAAACAACGCAACTCATTCTTAGTATCTCTTAGTCTCTCAGTCCCTCAGTCCCTCAGTCTCACAGTCTCTCACCCTACTTCAAAGTATCCACCGAATACCCCATCCTCTTTTTCGAAGGCGGAAATACCGAAAAATTAACATACCTGAAAGGATTGAGTTTCATATCCGTAATCAGCAGATTAAGCTGTACAGCTGATTTGTCAAGGTTGTCGTAGAGTTTCTTATCATTAATCAGCAAGCCGATGGATCCTTGCCCTTTATCTATTTTTGTGGTAATGGCATCCAGGCGGTTCAGGACACTATTCACATTTGCCAGCGTTCCGGCCAGGTTAGCCCTTGCCAGTGTATCACTTATCTTCGAGAAATTTGAAAGGATATTGGAAATATTATCATCATTTTTCCGAAAATTTTCGGTAATCGATTCTACATTAAACATGATCCGCTCAAGCCTTTTCCTTTGCCCGTAAACGAGGGTATCCAGGTTGTAGGTGGTGTGTTCGAGGTTGCTGAGTGTGGTGTGGATACTTTCGAATGAAGCAATTAAGTTTCGACGTGTATCGGCATTAAAAACTGAATGAAGTACCGTAACCATGGTGTCGAGGGACGAAAGCAGGTTCTCCGCTTTGAGTTTAACCGGGGCAATCTGCCTGTTCACTTCGTCCGAAAGCGATATCTGCGATCCGCCGATTAAGGTATCTCCGTCTTTTGCTTCTGATTTTGAATCACCCAGAACGATTTCGACATTTTTTGTCCCTAAGAGATCGAGGCTAAAAATTCGCGCTACAGAATTTGAAGGGATAACCACTGGATCCGATATTGTAAATTCAATCAGAATTTTCGCTGAATTTTTATTCACAAACCTCATATCGGTAACTTTTCCGACATTCAGCCCGTTAATAGATACAGGCGCAGCTTCCTGAATGCCTGAAGTAGCATCGTAAACAGCATAGAAAGTGCGGTTCCTTTTAAATATATCCTTGCCTTTGATAAAGTTAACTCCGATAATAAAAAGCGTTAATGTAACAATACCAAAGACACCTATCTTGATTTCACGACTAATTTTGATTTTCATTGTTCTTGCCGAAATTTTGACAAATTTACTACTTTTTTTCCGTTAGCCGCTTTGCTTCTTCATTTGTAATGCGCTCTTTCCCTTTAAAGGCTACCACAAAAGCATCTTTATAGCCCATAACAACCAATTCCTTTCGCTTTTGCAGCGCTTCCTCCATGCTGTTAAAGTCACCTGATGTGTATTTGTATGATCCGCTGTGAACATACATTTTAACATTTTCAATTCCATTAAATATCTTTGAATCAACAGCTTTGGCATCGGGATACATGGCAAACTGAACTCGGAACGAAACCATGCCAGGATCAGTTTGTCTGGTTGATATCGAATCGGCTTTCTTTTGCCAGGTGGTTACCTCCGGCGGAAGATTCTGGTTGCCTTTATTCCGTATTATTTCAAGTGATCGATTTGCTACTATTATGGTATCGGAATTCTGCTGACCGGCAGGCCGTTTCTCAACCTGGTTTTTATAATCGCGCAAAGCTTTGAAAATTGCCTGTGCCATTTGATCCTGTCCCTTGTCGGATAAAAGAAATTTTTCGTTTGCCGGATTACTTATAAATCCGGTTTCTACCAACACTCCCGGCATGGCGGTTTTGTAAAGAACCAGAAACCCTGCTTGCTTAACTCCCCGGTTCACCATGTGGAGGTTATCCACAAGCTGATGCTGCACTTTGCCGGCAAAAGCAAGGCTCTTGTCGAGAAATGCATTCTGCATCATGCTGAAAAATATATTCCCTTCCGGTGAATTCGGGTCGAAGCCATCATATTTTTCCACATAATCATCTTCAAGAAGAATAGCGGCATTTTCGGCCTTGGCAACGGCCAGATTGGCTTCACTTTTATGAAGTCCCATTACAAACGTCTCAACACCATATGCCGCAGGTGATTTGGTTGAATTGCAATGAACCGAGATGAACAGGTCCGCTTTATTCTCGTTGGCAATACGTGCCCTACGGTATAACTCTACAAAAGTATCATCACTTCTGGTCAGGATCACTTTAACGTCTTTCATGTTGTCGCGGATATAATCGCGCAACTGCAGTACTATCGCTAATGTAATATCTTTCTCACGCGAATTTTTTCCTAGAGCACCCGTATCATGACCACCATGTCCGGCATCAAGAACAACTGTTTTTACCTTTTGAGCGCTTGCGAAATTCACAAAAAAATATAAAAGGCACAGAATAAGAAATCTCTGATCAATACGTTTTTCTGTCATCAACTGATTTTGTTTAGCTTTGCACGATTGTTAAAAACGCCAACAGCTATCCGAATTTGATTAATAGCTAGCATTTTAACTTGAAAAACCTCATGTTTTGTCCGCTTATGAGTACTGATTGTTCTTTGCATTGGCATACAAAATTAACTACTTAACCTATTTCCCCTCATAATTGGTACCGAAGTTACAAACAAAGAACCGGTTAATAACCATAATCCTGTTGCTGTCAGTTTTAATTACTGTTCAGGCAAGGGGGTATTTGTTTTTGAGCACGCCTGATATTAAAACCACATCTCCTTATCAGGTAATTCCTGATACGCTGGTAATACCGGCACCTGTCATCTCTGCAAGGAATGATCTGGATACCACTCAGAATGGTAACGCAACTCCTGGAGAGTTAGTATCAGCTGATAGCTCGGAAGTTGCAAAAAGAGCAAATAAATTCATGCTCACAGCCAAGATTGATTATGCCGCCGCTGACTCGCTGAGTATGGATATTAAAAACAAAATGGTATGGCTGTATGGAAATGCCAGTATTGAATATGAGGATATTAAGCTAAAAGCTTCGTTGATTTCCATTGATTTGGATAAAAATACAATACACGCATATGCTACTGAGGATTCGCTTTGTAATCCTGTAGGAACTCCTGAATTTAAGCAAGGCGATTTGAGTTTTAAATCAAAAGAAATAGCCTATAATTTCACCACGAAAAAAGGTTTAATTCAGAATGTTATTACCAAGGAAGGTGACGGCTACATACATGGATCTGTTATAAAGAAAATTAACGACAGTGTTACTGATGTTGGCCGTGGCGAATATACAACCTGCGACCTGCCCGACCATCCTCATTTTTCATTAAAATTTACCAGGGCAAAAGTTTTAAGCGGCAATATGATTGTTACAGGTCCGGCCTGGATAACCGTTGAAGGAGTTCCATTGCCATTGGCTCTTCCGTTCGGCCTTTTCCCGAATAAAAAAGGACGCAGTTCAGGACTCATAATTCCAAAGTATGGCGAATCTGCCGATCGTGGTTTTTTTCTTGAAGACGGAGGGTACTATTTTGGTCTGAACGACTATTTTGATCTTAAACTCACCGGCGATATATATTCCCGCGGCAGCTGGGCTTTAAAACCAATAATGAGTTATAAAAAAAGGTATAAATATTCCGGGAACTTCAGCTTTAAATATGCCAAAACTATAAGCGGTTACCCGGGGGATGCGAATTATTACAATAAGAATGACTTTAATGTTAACTGGTCGCATCGCCAGGATCCGAAATCACGTCCGAACTCGATTTTCTCGGCCAGTGTTAATGCCGGATCTAGTAGTTACAATAAGTACAATCCGACCACGGTTAACGACTATCTGAGTAATCAATTTTCGTCGAGTATCACATACGATTTGAAACTAGGCAATTTCGGGCAGCTTACAACCAGTGCCAGGCACAGCCAGAATACTCAAAATCATCAGGTTAGTTTATCGTTGCCTGAAATAGCATTTGGAATTAACCGCATATATCCTTTTAAGCGTAAAACGCAGACCGGCAAAGCTAAATGGTTCGAATCCATCAATATTACCTATAAAATGGATTTGCAGAATCAGTTGAACACATATGATTCGTTAGTTTTTAAACCCGATGTGGGTAGCAAGTTTGTAAACGGAATCAGACATAGCATTCCGATCAGCGGATCTTTCAAGATTCTGAAATATTTTTCGTGGAGCAACAGCATAAACTATACTGAGAGATGGTATACCAAAACGGTTCGTGAAAACTGGGTTAACGATACAACCGCATTAGGTGGTTACATTAACATTGATACCATAAGCGGATTTAAAACAGCCCGCGATTATAGCTTCAGTTCCTCTATCAGCACTACTATATACGGTATGAAACAATTCCGTAAAGGGTATATAAGAGCCATAAGGCATGTGGTGAGGCCATCAATTGGATTTAGTTATCTGCCTGATTTTGGTACATCAGCACTTGGTTATTGGCAGCCGGTTCAATATAATTCTAAAGGTGACATGACAAAATATTCCATCTTTGGAGGTTCGGGAACATTCCAGCCCTTATACGGCGCGCCTCCGAGCCAGAAATCGGGAGCAATAAATTTTGGGCTAACCAATAATCTTGAAATGAAGGTGCGTTCGGACAAAGATACGGTTACCGGTACCAAAAAGGTGATGCTGATCGATAACTTCTCTATATCAACCTCGTACGACCTGGCAAAGGATTCGCTCCGCTGGTCCGATATTAGCATTTCGGCCCGAACCACTCTGTTCAAAAAGATTCAAGTGAGCTATAATAGTGTTTACAGTCCTTATGGATTGTATCGGCAGCCTTTTTACGGTTATACAATGCTTGATTATTACAGTAATCCATACTACAATCCTATACCTGGGCCGGTGATAAATCAGTCGCAATATTCTATAAATAAAAAGCCTCTGCGGTTTGTGAACGCCGGCTGGAACCTCAGTTTCGGCTACGACCTGAAGCCAAAAGCAAAGACGGCTAAAAAGCCTGTTCCCGGTTCAGCAACAACTCCCGAAATTGAAGATCTGACAAATAATCCGCGTTTGTATATCGATTGGGATAATCCATGGTCGTTGCATGTAGATTACAACTTTAGACTATCAACCACACCTGTTCTCACAACAGGAGAACTCAAACGTGATATTATTCAAACATTCCGCGTGGCGGGTGATGTGAATGTGACTGAAAAATGGAAGTTTTCGGCCCAAACCGGCTACGACTTTCAACAAAAAGCTTTTGCCTATACCTCAATTACAATCTATCGTAACCTTCATTGCTGGGAAATGCGTATGAACTGGATTCCTTATGGAACACAGAAAAGCTGGAATTTCCAGATCAATGCCAAATCATCCTTATTACAGGATTTGAAATTAACCAAGAAGAAAGATTTCAGGGATAATTATTAGAAAATCAGAATATAGATCCCTGTCTGATGCGTGCTCAAGAATCAGAAAACCCGCAAATTACCATAAACCAGGGTGAGTTTATTCCGCATTATCTTTTACAGGTTAATCTTCTGTCAGACAAATAGTAAAAGAAAATACAGATCCGTTGCCTTCCTGGCTGTTTACAATCAAAGTGCCGCCGTGCTTTTCTGCCATTTCTTTCACCAGTATAAGTCCAAGTCCGGCACCTTGTTCATTGGCAGTTCCAGCCAGGCTGAAATGATCGCCAATACTGAAAATCTTTGATAATGATTCGGCCGACATGCCAGTCCCTGTATCTGAAACACTGATTTCAAGGCATTTCTGGGTAGGGTTGAATTCGATTTCATTCTTCTGATTACTTCTGTTCAGAATTTTTGCGTCAAAGGTAACTGTACCGCCTTCAAATGTGAATTTTATCGCATTAGAAGCCAGGTTAAGCAAAATGGAATGCAGCATCTGCCGATCGGCAAAAACATTGTAATCATGGCTCATATTATTGATAAGCTGTATATTCTTCCTTTGTGCGTTTGAGTCGAGCAAACTGAAAATCCCTGTTATTGTTTCAGTTAAATTGAAATTGGATGGGTTGAATTGCATGCGCCCTGTTTGCAGCCGCGACCAGTTTAAAAGATTTTCGAGCAAGGAAAACGTACTGTAGGAAGCATCACGGACTTTTTGAAGGTATTCCCTGATTTCTTCCTTGCTCAATGTTTCCAACTCATCAAGAATAAGATCGGTAAATCCCAGCATACCCTGAAACGGACTCCGGAGATCGTGAGCTACTATGCTAAAGAATTTATCTTTACTCTGATTAAGTTCTTTTAGTTCACTGTTGTATTTATTGAGCTTGGCTTCCGATTCTTTTTGAAGGGTTATATCGCGGGCAATATGAAGGCTGCCTAATAAATTGTCATCGGAATCAAATAAAGGAATGGTAGAGATTTCGAGAAAAAGGTTAAACTTAGGCTCAAATATCTCAATACTATGGGTCTTTCTGTCGAGTAGCATGCTTAAGTGCGGGCAATTAGCGGTGGCACAGCCAGTAGCATGCATAAGGTTAAAGCAGTAATGCCCGGTGAAGTTCTTCTCACCGACATTGATTTTCTTTCGCATTGCAATATTAGTCTTTACAACGATATTGTCAAGATCAATAAGCGCCACCATATCAGGTATGGAATCAAAAATAAGCTCCCAAAGGCCTGAGTCAGGACTCGAAAGCTTGGCAAAGAAGTTGGGATTCTGAGAATTCTGGATTACAGACTTCATATCATTTGACAAATCAACCATAGAAAACTATTTGTAATTTAGGCGGTCTGCAGTTTCAATATCTGTTAAGGGATTAACAAAGAATTCGGAAATCCATTGCAAATAACTTGTAAATAACTATTTTTAAGCTATAATGTTCAGTCGCTATAAAATTCAATATGTTCAATTTATAGTACAAGAAAATATCGGTAGGTTTTGCATCTGGCTGTAAATGCATGAGTTGTGGCTGTGTAAATAGTGATTTTAGATCACATGAATACTTTAAATATTATTTTAAATTTAAAAATAAATAATTTCAATGCGGTCAATACAAGGTGATCAAACAGATATTCTGATTGTTATATTCGCTTTAATATAGTTACATTAGAATATTAAAGGCTCGCCCGATTCTTTATTTACGACACCAGGATCATTTCTGTATGTTTGATCTGCACTTTCAGCTTTGGTAAAATTTAGTGATTGCTTAGCAATATCGTAAATACAAAGGTTGTGCCTTGTCCTGCGATGCTTTCGGCCCATATACGGCCACCGTTTTTCTCAACCATTTCGTGGCATAGCACCAGGCCGAGGCCGGTGCCGGGTTCGTTAGCAGTTCCGGGTTGGGAGTATTGGCCGTTGAGTTTGAAAAGTTTAGGCAATATTTCATCGGGAATACCAATCCCGTTATCTGATATGCTTACTTCGAGCCAAAGGCGATCGTCCGATCCGCCCTCACTTTTATCTTTACTGTATTTCTGAGGCGCCCTGCCACGGATAACAACCCGTCCATTCGCATTCGAAAATTTAATGGAATTTGTAATCAGATTTTGAATGACCGAATGAATCATGTTTCTGTCAGCTTCCACCATAATACCCGAATCTACCTCATTAACAAGCAGAATATCCTTTTGTGTCGCATTATTGTCGAGTACTGAGATTACCGAACTGATTTCGTCGCGGATATCAAAAGTGGTAGGTGTAAAAGGCATTTTCCCGCTTTGAATTCTTGACCATTCAAGCAGGTTTTCGAGCAATGTATACGTATGGTACGAAGCGGTTCGAACATTGGAAAGATATTCTTTAACCTGTTCATTGGTAAGTTCGTCGAGATCTTCGTAGAGCAGGTCGATAAAGCCAAGCAAGCCCTGGAAAGGATTTTTAAGGTCGTGGGCAAAAATGCCAAAAAATTTATCTTTACTTATGTTCGACTCTTTGAGTTCTGCGTTCTGTTGCAGTAATTCGTCTGTTTCTTTTTTCGATTGAGTGATATCACGAAATACAGCTATAACCACTTCGTGTCCGTAATATACGCCTTTGTTGAAAAAAACCTCGTTTGGAAATGTTTCGCCATTTTTACCTTTACCCCACCATTCAAATTTCTGAAGTTCGCCGTTAAGCGCTTTATCAAAATATTGTTGTAGCTGTATATTTTCATTTTTGTCATCAGCCGATAAAAGTGACAGCTTTTGGCCGATCAGTTTTTCACGTTCATAACCATAATTTTTCCCCGCGCTTTTATTTATTTCCATTAAAATGCCATCGGATGAAATTATAAATAATGGATCTGCCATGAAATCAATAATCTCGCGGGGCGATACCTCCGGCGAAATAGTTAACGGTTTATTTTCCAGGTGTTCATTGGACAGTACCCGAATTATAGTTTGGATGAAAAGTTTATCAATATCGGAGAGTGAATAATGAAATGTAAAAACAGCGGTGAGAATTCCTTTGGTAACATTATTTTCTTTCACAACAAAGCCCAAAATGGCCTTTACGCTCCATTCTTCAACGTATAAAGGCTCTGAATCCAGGAAATGACCCAACGCAGGTTTGCGGATCAAGGTAAGGGTTTCATTCTGATCATTAAGATAATCAAGCAGTTGTCTGCTACAGAGTTGAGGTGTGATTCCTTTGTTAAATGGCGATTCCCACGAAAATAACGGATTTAGATCACCATTGTGTATGCTGTTATAAGTACAAATGACTGCCCCGAGTGTTTCGCCGATTTGGGACACTAGTTTACGCGTTTTATCAGAATAGACTTCAGAATGAACTTCAGTATGACTTGTTATAGATTCAAATAAACGCGAAAGCCTAACTTCTTTTTTATGTAAAATTTTAATTTCATGATTGTCAGCAGGCGCTTCACGAAAGGTTATTAAAATATAATTGCCCGAACCTGTTTCATTAGTAATTGTAGCAAATGTTATATTGGCGCAGAATGTTTCGCTTAATCCTTTTTTTACTAAAAATCTGCCTGATTTACGACTATTTGATTCATTTACAGTATTTAATAAATTAAAATAGGCCTCGTCAATATGTTCATATGCAATAAAAGATTGAAAACTGCTACCAATAATCCGGACTTTGTCAATAAGTCCGAAGAAGGAAATAACCTGTTCGGAGCAAGCAATTATAAGTCCTGTGTGATCGCAAACAAAAGCAGCGTCACTAAGGACGTTTACTAAATTGTAAACTGAAATCTCTGACTCTGCTGAAATAATATTACCGTTGTAAATTTCGTCCATTCTTCGAGCTATTTGTAGTAACCTAGTAATTCCGGATTTTCGGAAGGAGTAGGAAACTTATAGTCAACAACCTTGCCAAGCTTTTTCAATTTTAAACATCAAATTATATTCCATTGCTATTCAATTGTATGCATAGTTATAAATAGTTATTTTAATATGCTTTTGGTAAAAATACCGCATACTGAAAACAATCCATTTTGGGACATATTTGTTTCAAAATCAGTATTGCAATAATGCCTGCGAAACAAAACATATTTCTGTTGCCCGGGTTTTAGCATAAGGGTAACCATAGCATACTAATGCATTTTTTAAAAAGAAAAATAGTTTCCGGGATAAAGAATTGCAGCTCCTACCGGTTTAACACTTTTTTGCTGAAGCAATGAATGTTTCCCACACATTAAAAGCAACCCTGTAAATGTAATAATAGTTTTGACAGATAATAACCAAGGATAAAAAAATCGAGTCGGAATCTGTTCGATGGCGATAAATTTATACATGATAAACTTGTCAAGCCATTTGAATCAGGTTGACTAAATATGAAAAATAGTAAGTAAATGAGGTCAGAACTCAGAAATTCCTTGAAGCTTTATGCGCCTGTTTGATCAGGAATATAAGCAGGGATTAGAAATGAAAAAACCGAACCAATGCCGGGTTTGCTTGTTGCGGTAATTTTGCCGCCGTGTTTTTCGACCATCTCGCGGCTAAGCAAAAGACCCAGACCGGTACCCTGTTCTTTTTCAGTGCCGGGCTGTGATTGCAGTTTCATGGAAGTAAACAACATTTTCAAAGTTTCGCTGTCCATTCCCACACCGTTGTCAGCAACCGAAATCTTGATAAAATCCTTTCCTGAATCTGGATCAGAATCAGCGAATTTGGCAAATATGTTTATTTTTCCACCTTTTGGAGTGAACTTTATTGAATTCATTATCAGGTTGCTCAGGATTGTATTTAACATATTTTTATCGGCAAACAGTAAAATATTAGGTTCCACCAGGTTGTTGATTCCGATTTTTTTATAGTAAGCATTGCTGAAAAGCATACTGATTACTTCCTCCACAACGTCTGTTAGAACAATACGTGATTGATTAAAAGGCATACGCCCGGTTTCAAGCCTCGACCACGAAAGCAGGTTTTCGAGCAGGTTGAATGAGTTTTTTGCCGAGGTATAGATAATTTTCAACGATTCTCTGATTTCGTCTTTCGAAAGCTGTTCCAGGTCTTCGAGCAACATTTCTGAGAACCCCATTATGCTGCTGTATGGATTGCGAAGATCATGGGCAATAATGCTGAAAAACTTATCTTTGGTATTGTTGAGTTCAAGAAGCTCGTGCGTGTATTTTTCAAGCTTCAAAGTGGCCTCTCTACGTTTGGTAACATCGCTGAATAAAATTTGTACGCCTACCGGCATGTCGTTCTTCCTGATCAGACTGGCCTTTACTTCGTAAGTAACCGGTTCGCCATTGAGCCCGATTGCCTCAATTTCGAAAGCATCTTTCAAAGATCCGTCTAATATTCTATCTCTGAAGGAATATGCCGAAGCCAGGTTTTCGACAGATATGAAATCGAAGACTTTATGTGTTAAAAATTCGTTTTTGCCAGTTTGCATGTAGTCCAGCAACGTGCGGTTGGCATTGGTGATGTTCCCCTTGAGATCCATTGTAACAATGAAATCATTGGCATTATCAAAAAGTTCATGATATTTGAAAACACTGGCACGAAGTTCTTCTTCAATTTTTTTATATTCCGATATATCATGAATGGTGCCTACAATGAATTTATTGCCCGAAGATTTTTCAACATATAATTGTTTGTAAGTTACTATGGTGTGTAATTTGCCATCCGACCAGGTGATTTGCTCTTCATTACAGCTACTCCCGTTTTTAAAAACCTGCTCGTCATATTTCCAAAAAATATCAGCCTGTTTCTTTGGGTACAGATCATAATCCGACTTGCCTATCAGTGCTTCACGCTCCTGTCCCATCATTTCAATTGCCGCATCATTAAGCATCACCCAATTGTGATTTTTATCTTTTAATAAAAAAGGAGCTTTGATGGCGTTGATTACAAGGTTCAGGAATTCAGCATGTTCGCGGCTTTCAATTTCCGACTTCATCTGTTGTGTGAGATCACTCACATAACCAATCACAATATCGACTTCCTGGTTGCTTTTAAGAACAGGCACAAAACTATAAGTAAGGTATTTCCCGCGCTCTTTATTGCTGATTTTAAATTTTATTTCTCCATCTACTATTTCTTTAGTTTCGATACATTTGGCCAGTTGATCCACTATCTTCATTCGCTTCAATACTTCGATATCGAAAAAGTTCATTTCCTGCAGAGGCATGTCAGGCAATAATCCCATGATTTTTTTCATGGCATCATTCACTTCCAATAACTCTCCGCTTGTACTTATCAGCGAGATTCCGGTAGGCAGGTTCATCGCCAGCCTGAAATACTTTTGCTCGCTGCGGTGAAGAGCTTTTTCAATTTGTGCCTGGGAATTCAGATCTCGGGTAATATTTACAATATGTTTTCCCGTTCCATGGATATCCGAGATTAAATAACTGGTACTTTCAACAGGAATAACTGATCCGTTTTTGTGAACCATCCTATATTGCGAATTCAGTTGGTCATTGCCCTTACCTAGCTGTTGAAGTGCATTTGTTACAATATGCAGATCTTCGGGGTATACAATATTCAGGGAATTAATTCCCTTAAGTTCGGCACAGGAATAGCCGAATAATGATTCAGTAGAAGGCGAAATGTATAGTGCATTGCCATCAATACCATGTATGGAGATCGATGTGTTGGGTTTATCTGTTACGGGAGCTGATTTACCATCTTTGGAATACGCTGACTGGTAAGAGGGTTCATTCTCACTCTTTTGCAATACCAGGCAAATTACCCCAATTGAGAGAAGTTCTGTTGATTCGGTTTTTAACAGAATGGCTTCCATGAAAACCTGAGAAATGGAATTTCCTAAGAGTACGTTGCCACGAAAAATACTGATTCCTTCGGTTTCTGCTTTCTTAAGAGCATTAATAAATTGATTGTTAATAAGGTGATCAGCCAGCCGGAAAGCAAGTAAATTACTTTTACTGATTTTAACATGATTAACAAATGTTTCGCTGCAATCGAGAATTTGTGCATTGTAATTAAGAACAAGACATGGCTTCCCTGAACCCAATATTTTTAGATCCTGGTTAACATCAGTGTTCTTTTCCAACCTTGATTCATCCAATGCAGTACTCATCTCTCCTGTTTTAGAAATCAACGTAGAATGAATATGTATTAACCTGATGGTCCTCTTAAAACCCTGAATCAGAAAAGACCAACCGCCGTTGATAATAGTCTGGTAAGTGAAACCAGGATCATTGAACGGCTTGATATGGAAACGGGATATGAAAACCTTTTCGTAAAGTTACGAAAGAATTAAAAAAATCAATATTCATTTTGATTTTAAACTACAAAAATTGAAAAAAGTTATACTTTTGGGCTTAATCAAAAAAAATATAACGCTATGAAAACTGTGATCTTTACAGCTAAGGCTCCGAAAGCGATCGGGCCATACAGTCAGGCCATCGAAATAAACGGAATGCTCTATGTTTCAGGGCAAACCCCGATTGATCCGGCCACATCAAAACTTATTGAAGGAGGGATAAAGGAACAAACCGAGCAGGTGATGAAAAACATAGGCGCCATTCTTGCTGAAGCGGGTTATACCTTTGCTGATGTAATAAAATCAACCTGTCTGCTGAATGATATGGATAACTTTGTAGCCATGAACGAAGTATATGGCAAATACTATCCCGAAAACAGCCCGGCCCGCGCTGCATACTCTGTTGTCAAACTTCCGCTTGGCGCTATGATTGAAATTGAGACAATTGCCGGGAGATAAAAAATAATTACGATTTACGAGTTACGAATAGAGAGGTTATTGGATAACTTCACTAATTCTTACTTCATCATTTGTAGTTCGTAAATCGAAAATAGTTAATGGTTAATGGGAAATAGCTAATCGTACTTCCTAAATCTTGCCTCTTAAATCTTATCCCTTACCTCCTAAATCCTAAATCGTACCTCGTAATTCGTCCTTTGTAAATACTTTCAAAAACCTTATGAAAAACAAGATCATAATTTTATCAATTTTCTTCGCTCTCTCAGTTAAACTGCTTATGGCTGGCGAAGGAATGTGGCTTCCCATGCTGCTTTCGCAACTCAACGAAAAAGAAATGCGCGGTATGGGAATGCGAATTTCGGCCGAAGACATCTATTCGGTAAACCAATCGAGTTTAAAAGATGCAATCGTTTTATTTGGAGGAGGCTGCACCGGCGAACTGGTTTCGGACCAGGGCTTGTTGCTTACTAATCACCATTGCGGATTAGGCAATATTCAGAAACACAGTTCACTCGAACACGATTATCTCGCCAATGGTTTCTGGGCTCAAAGCCTTAACGAAGAGCTGCCAAACCCAGGATTGGGTGTTACATTTCTTGTCAGGATGGAAGATGTTTCAGCCAAAGCGCTTAAGGGAGTGAACAATTCTATGAGCCAGAAAGTCCGCGATTCGGTGATTCAGGCCAATAATAAAGTGCTGGTTAAAGAAGCGATAAAAGGAACGCATTACGAAGCACGGGTGAAACCATTCTACGGCGGAAACCAATATTATATGTTTATTACCGAAACTTTTACAGATGTCCGTCTTGTAGGCGCTCCACCTTCGAATATCGGGAACTTTGGCGGTGATACCGATAACTGGATGTGGCCCAGACACACCGGCGATTTTTCTATGTTCCGTATCTATGCCGGTAAAGACAATCAGCCTGCAGAGTATTCAAAAGAGAATGTTCCGTATAAGCCGGCAAAGCATCTTACCATCTCGCTGAAAGGAATAAAAGAAGGCGATTTTACATTCGTGTACGGTTATCCCGGAACAACACAGGAGTATATTCCTTCCTATGCCCTTGATATGATAGCGTTACAGAAAAATCCTATTGCTATTAATTTAAGGCAGCAGCGGATTGATATAATTGACAAAGCGATGGATGCAGATCTTTTAACCCGGATTCAATACACGGCCAAAGCTAAAGGTATTTCCAATGCATGGAAGAAAATGATAGGTGAAAGTCGTGGAATCAAACGTATTGAAGGCATTGAACAAAAACAGGCTTTTGAGAAAGATTTTGAAAAATGGGTGCAATCGGATCCGGCAATCAAGGCAAAATACGGAGAATTACTCCCTGCATTCGGTAAGGCATATGGCACATTTGTGCCAATAAGCAATGCAAATACCTATCTTACTGAGGGATTATTGGGTATTGAACTGGTTCGGGTTGCTTATGGATATGACAACCTGGTAAAGCAGTGCAAGGATAAATCAAAGACTGACGCCGATATCCTAAAATTAACAGATCAATTGAAATCATCGGCTTCTGCATTTTTTAAAAACTACAGTAAAAAAGTGGATATGCAGCTTTTCGAAGCCATGATGAACTCTTATACCCATTCGTGTGCGACTGGCTTGCAGGCTAATGTTGTGAAAGAAACTTCTGCAAAATATAAAGGAAACAATAATGCCTGGACTGCAGATCTTTATAAGAAAACCATCTTTGCTGATTCCATAAAACTCGATGCATTTCTTACCGAATTTAAACGTGGCGATGTCAGTAAAATTGAAAATGATCCTGCCTATATTCTGGCATCAGGAATTTACAGTTATTGGCAAAATAAATTTATTCCTGTTTTGAGTGCTTTCACGGCAACCAACGACAGCCTGCAACGATTGTACATGGCCGCACAAATGGAGATGCAGCCCGACAAGAGATTTTATCCTGATGCAAATTCCACCTTACGGGTTAGCTATGGAACTGTTAAAAGCTATTATCCGGCCGATGCCATAAAATACAACTGGTTCTCATCGCTGGACGGCATCATGCAGAAAGAGAATCCTGATATTTACGATTACATGGTTGAACCTAAACTGAAGGAACTATACAAACACCATGATTACGGCAGGTATGCTGATGCTGACCAGACCATGCATGTTGGTTTTATCGCCAGCAACCATACCACAGGCGGAAATAGTGGAAGCCCGGTTTTGAATGCCGACGGACAGCTGATAGGTATCAATTTCGACCGTGTGTGGGAAGGCACAATGAGCGACCTGATTTACGATCCGGATCAATGCCGAAATATTTCTCTGGATATTCGCTACTGTCTGTTTATTATCGATAAAATGGCAGGCGCCAAAAGGTTGGTGGATGAAATGACAATTGTGCAATAATTTTGTTTCAGGTTTTCATTCAATTATTTCTTCGTAGAGACGCGATTAATCGCGTCTCTACAAATTGCATGATAAAATTCAGTGCCCACCGGTTACCATTTTCTATTCCCCTTTTTCCTGATTCCTAACCTTCCGTAATATCTCTCAATGCCCCCTCAAGATCGGGATAACTGAAAAGGAAACCTTCGGCTAGTAAATGTATCGGTGGGGCAAATTGCCCGCCTGTAACGGCAATGGCTCCTTCGCCAAAAAGTATTTTTAAAGCAAATGCCGGAACTGTAAAAAACGCAGACCTTTTCAATACTTTGGCCAGCACTTTGGTAAACTGAGCGTTATCAACCACATCAGGCGCGGTAAAGTTAAATTCACCTTTCACTTTTTCGTTATCTATTATAAATTCCACTGCTTTTAACAGGTCATTAATATGTATCCAGGAGAATCCTTGTTTCCCTGAAGCAATTTTACCTCCAAGCCCCAGTTTGAATATAGGAAGCATGCGCTCTAAGGCGCCGCCGCCTTTGCCCAGCACAATTCCAAGCCTTATAATTGCCACCCGAGTATAAGGAATTGCTTTTTTAGCTTCAAATTCCCACGAACTGCATATTTGTCCCAGGAAATCATCTGCAACTTGAAAATTGTGTTCAGTCTGTTCACCTTCCTGTGAGTAAATCCCTATTGCAGAAGCTGAAATAAACAATTTGGGTTTGGTATCAAGCAACCCGAATGCTTCCACGATTTTTCGGGTGGTAATTATACGGCTGTCAAAGAGCGATCTTTTATATGCTTCATTCCAACGACCTACAATAGGTGAACCGGCAAGATTAATGATAACATCAGCGCCGTTAATGAATCTGGCTACTTCATCAGCAGGCATTTCGGAATTTATGCGAGGGATCGGCCGGACTTCGTAATTTTTAGACTGAAAAAAAGTGGCAAGATGCTTTCCAATAAATCCTCCTGATCCGGATATGGCTATTATCATTTTCGGTAGTTTTTAACTGTTAACACCTGAATTCTGCTAATGTGACTTTTTGAACGGTAAATATAGTCTGATTTTTCAAATGCCACTGTTAATCGATTAACAAAGGATGTGTATGTTTACAAATATTTATACCTTTGCGCCACAATTAACAATTCCGGCTTTGCCGGATTAATATGCTGACCAACTTATAATTGATTATGGATCAGAACAATGATAAACTTTTCGGAACATTTCCCCCGATAAGCACTCCCGATTGGGAAGCACGAATAATGGCGGATCTGAAGGGCGCTGATTACCAGAAGAAACTCGTCTGGAAAACTTCAGATGGATTTGATGTGAAACCCTATTACAGAAATGAAGATACTCAGAGGATATCATCTGCGAATACTTTACCTGGCGAATATCCATTTGTTCGTGGTAACAATACTGCTTCGAACAACTGGGAAATCCGCCAGGATATTGAAACTGACGACGAAGCGGAAGCGAACCTTCTTGCTATTGATGCCATTAAACGCGGAGCGACAGGTGTTGGTCTGGTAGCTGCCGACCTTACAAATGAAGCCGATGTTGAAGAACTTCTGAAAAACATTAATCCCGCTGAAGTAGCAATTCATTTCGGTGCAGCGCCTTCGTACCCTGAACTTATCCGGATTGTAGGAGCAAATGCAAAAACACAGAAGTTACAGCTTGCAAAACTGAAAGGGTCCTTTGATTTTGACCCTATCAGCTATTTGCTGCTTAACGGCGATTTCTGGAAGTCGGAAAAAAGCGATATGTCCCAGGTGGCATCCATGGTTAAGCTTGGCAAAGAACTTTTGCCTGCCATGAAAGTAATCAATGTAAATGGTCATTATTTCAATAGTGCCGGTGCAACTTTGGTACAGGAACTGGGATTCAGCCTGGCTTCGGGAAACGAATATCTGGCTTTGGCCACCGCTGCAGGTGTTTCAGTTGATGATATCGCCCAACGGATGATGTTTTCATTTGGTGTAGGATCCAATTATTTTATGGAAATTGCCCGCCTGAGGGCCGCCCGCTTGCTTTGGGCAAAAATAGTTGAGCAATACAAACCGGCCAGCGAAACATCCATGCAGATGCACATTCATTGCAATACTTCGGCCTGGAATAAGACTTTATTTGATCCTTACGTAAACCTTTTACGAAGCACCACGGAGGCCATGTCGGCAATTATTGGCGGAACTCAATCGCTTAGTATTCTTCCTTTTGATACTTTCTATAAAGATCCTGATGAGTTTTCGAACCGCCTGGCACGTAACCAGCAGATTATACTGAAGGAAGAAGTTTATCTCGACAAAGTAGTTGATCCTTCAGCCGGTTCCTATTATATTGAGAATCTTACCCAACTTATTGCCGAAGCTGCCTGGAAAGTATTCCTGGAGGTTGAAGAAAAGGGTGGTATGATAGAAGCCGTGAAATCAGGTTTTGTACAGGATCTGGTTGAGAAATCAGCCGGACAACGGCTCGATGATATTGCAAATCGCCGTATTATTCAACTTGGCACTAACCAGCATCCGAATCCGGCTGAGCAAATGCTGGAGCAGAT
>JBBRYZ010000041.1:0-29431 GCA_038237165.1 Bacteroidales bacterium
AAAAAACATATAAATATATAAGATGTTAGATATATAGGTTAGGCGAAAAATGCCTTTCAGGAAGTATCCGAAAATCCTTGAACAGAGTAGGAAACCAATAACCAAAAACCATTTAGTATGAAAAAAATAATTATTCTTGCTATTGCAATGTTTTTAGGGCTGGCAAACTATGCCCAGGAAAAGAATGGAATTGTTTATGATAAGCATCCTGCCATCGACAAAACGAAAAGCCTTTGGGCCGCCTTCATAAAGGGCGACAAAGTGGCTATGGGTGCCATGCTGGCTGATAGTATGGTTGCATTTTATAACGGGAGTACAGATCCACAGAAAAGAGAAAATTATCTGAAAAGCCTGGATTGGTGGTCAACAGAGTTCGAAAATTTAAAAGTAGTCGATGATAAACCGGCTTATCCGGATGCAATTGATTATACCAAAGGAGGACTGTGGGTGCAGGACTGGCTTTTGATGACTGGAACCCATAAAAAAAGCGGAATAAACCTAAACCTGCACATACACAATCTGTACAGTTTTAATAAAGCCGGAAAAATTACTTCCTTGATGCTTTATTTTGATAATCAACAGTTTGAGGAAATTGATGCCAGCGGTACAACCCAGGAAAATGGGAAGATATTTATAAACCACCCATTAATCATTACTGTCAGAAAAGTGGTAAATGCGTATTGCTCTAAGGATATAAATGCGTTGGCTGGTTTTTTCACCCCCGATGCCACTTTCAGTAATTCTACAATGAAATACGGAGAAACCAAAGATTTAACAGCGAGTAAAAAGGAGTGGGAAAATCAATTTGCCCAATCGGATAATATTAATATGAGGCAGGTTGGCTATCCGGATTGTATATATTACGCAAAGGGCGATGTGTATGTAGTTTATTCCTGGTGGGTGTGGTCTGGCACTTCAAAAAAAGATGATAAAAAAATTGAATTTCCAATAATGTTAACCCATAGTTTTGATAAGAATGGAAAAATAGTAAGCGAAGCAGCCTACTATAGCAGCAATCATTTTGAAATAAAATAGTTGATTTACTCTGTTCCGAATCGGACAACAAAAAACAGCCTTGCGAAAGCAGGGCTGTTTTGTTTTGATATTATGGGATTGGTAACTAATATTTTTTATTCGTTTTAGAAAATAGAGTGTTACACAGATGCTCAATTCATCGTCAGGCGAGGGTAACCAATTTTAATAAGGTCTAAAAAGGCAAACTGATTTTTATTTTTTTGCCGGACGGCGTATCTTTGCTAAAATTGAAGTTGTTCAATATTTGGAGATTAGTTAATAGCCCCCGTCTATGAGAATCAAGGTTGCAATTGCTCTCGTCATTCTTTGCTATTCAGGCTTGTCGGTATTCGCACAATATAAAAGTGATCGCTTCCATGAGTTTGGAACCGAAAAACACCTGCAATTTAAAATATATGGTGGACCGATAATTTCACTCTTGAATGTGGAACAGCATTTTTCAGTTGATTTTGGAGCAACAGCAGGAATTATGCTTACAAACAAATTCTTTATGGGTATTTACGGGCAAAAGCTGATTAGCGGACCCCAAAGAACTGACCTTGCTGTAATTGGTTATCCGACCTATTCTGATGGGGAAATTAAAATGATGCATGCAGGTGGAATTATGGGATTAATGAGTAAACCCGAAAAAGCACTACATTGGGGAGTTAGTGGTACCGCAGGCATAGGCAGAATTGATCTTTATGCAAAAGATCCGGTTTCATTGAGAAATATAGACATTTATATCGATAGGGTAATTTTATTAATTCCCAGGGTGTTTTTTGAGGCAAACATGATAAGTTGGTTTAAAGCAAATGTAAATGCCGGTTTCAGGTTGGTAGGGAAAGTTAATGCGCATTATGTAAATCCATTGAAAGAGGAAATTCCGATATTTAAAAGTTCCGATTATAGCAAACCTGAGTTTTCAATTTCGCTGCTATTTGGAAATTTTGGAATTTATCGGGGTTTGCTGTCTCGCTAGAGCTAATTGTAAATTTCCGTTTAACATAATTTCCGAACTTTCGAAAATAAAGGTAAAAGCTATAAAATGCGTCCATTTTACTGCTCTGTAAAAAGCATTAAAAATATCATTTTCTATAGGATAAAAGCACTTGTTTATCAGTAAAATAGGGCATATTTCAACATTTTTATATCCTGTTTTCATTACCGATTAAGCTCCTGAGATTTAAATAGAAATTCCCCAGTGTACAAGGGACTTCATTTTTTTAAGTATAAAACACTTAAAAATTTGAAAATGGAAGCGCAGTACAAATTTTTAAATTATGCTTTCAAATTCTCTTGAAAAGTCGGGTTAATGGAAAACAAGGAAAAATTCCGGCTCAAAAATTTTAACTACCATTTTTGTGAAAAATTACCGGCTTCAAAGTCGAAATTGCAAAAAACAAAAAAGGCTGCCCAACTTGAGCAACCTTTTTCCTTTAACCTTTTTCTATTAACTGTTATTTTTAACCTACCAGATTTTCACCCTCAGGTTATCCGGCCGCCACATGGCATCGCCTTGTTTCACATTAAAAGCAGCGTAAAATTCAGGAATATCCGACAAAGGACCAATTACTCTGAATTTAGCCGGCGAATGCACATCGCTTTTCACGCGGTTGGCAATTGCCTCAGGACGCATATTTATCATCCATGCCATACCGTAAGCCAGGAAAAATCGCTGATCCGGTGTCATTCCGGCAATCACTTCATTTGCTTTATACTGTTTTGTTTTTTTGAAAGCTTCCAATCCCATACTAATACCGGCAAGATCGGCGATATTCTCTCCTTGTGTTGAACTTCCGTTGATGTGCAGGCTATCTACCGCCACATACGAATTGAATTGTTCAACGATCAGTTTGGTCTTGGCGAAGAATTTCACACTGTCGCTGCTGGTCCACCAGTTATTCAAATTTCCTTCTTTGTCGTACTTGGCTCCCTGGTCGTCGAAACCATGAGTGATTTCGTGTCCGAAAGTGGATCCGCCGATGATCGAATACAAAATGGCATCGTCTGCCAGCACATGCTCATAACCGGGAACCAGAATATTGCAGCCAGGCACACATATTTCGTTGTTCGACGGATTATAGTATGCGTTATAGGTTTGTGGTTCCATGCCCCATTCGGTGCGGTCAACAGGCTTGCCGTATTTTGCAATCATATAATTGAATCTCCATTTAGAAGTGTTTACGACGTTTTTCAGATAAGAGTTACGGTCGGTCTCAACGCTGCTCATATCTTTCCATTTGTCAGGATACCCGACTTTCATAACTATGCCATTCAGTTTAACCAATGCTTTTTCTTTGGTTTCGGGACTCATCCAATCCAGTTTTTTGATCCTGTCGGCATATACTTCGCGGATCGAATTGCCGATTTCCAGCAGCTTCTCCTTTGTGCCTTTTGGCAGATATTCTTTTACATAGACCTGCCCGATCAATTCACCAAATGAGCCGTTGGTCTGCTCAACCACACGCTTCCAGCGGGGTTGGGGTTCCTCTATGCCATCAAGTATTTTGGAATAGAAGTTAAAGGATTCCTGGTAAGTCTTATCATCCATATATTCGGCCAGATTGCTGAAAAGATGGAATTTCAGGTAATTTTTCCAGTCGTCAATTGGGTATGATTTCATATAACCATTAAGCGCTGTGAAAAATTCCGGTTGCCCAACAATCACCGAATCAACTTTTCCCAGACCAGCCTGTTGAGTGAAAATACTCCAGTTGATGGTTGGAGTTGTTTCGGTAAGATTTTTAAAAGAAAGCTTGGTGTAATTTTTTAGGGGATCACGTGTATCCTCACGTTTGCGTGAACTCTTGGCCAGAGCTGTTTCGATTTTCATCGTACTTTCGGCGGCCAGCTTTGCTTTTGCATCGTTGTATCCGGCGATTTTATACATATTTGCCATATGCTCAACAAATTTCTTCCGGATCATAATGGCTCGTTTATCAGTATCAAAATAATAATTTCTGTCGTACAGACTCAGCCCGCCCTGGCCAAGCTGAACGGCATTCTTACTGCTGATACGGTCATCCTGGCCCACATAAAATGAAAAGAGGGCCGAACCGGTCAGATACCTCAGATCAGCTGCAACTTTAACCAGATCGTTCATGTTTTTTACTCCATCAATCATCGCTAAGTAAGCCTTTACATCTTCAATCCCTTTTTTGTTAAGAGAAATGCTGTCCATGCCTGAGTAGTAGAAATCACCTATTTTCTGCTTATCACTTCCTTTAGTGGCATCTGTGAGCGCGGCCGAAGATTTACAAATGGAAAGCACCTGGTCGTTAATGGTATCCTGTATCATCTGCCACAGGCCGTTACTTTGTTCGCTCGCAGGAATTGGGTTTTCCTTAAACCATTTCCCGTTGGCAAAAAGGAAAAAGTCATCTCCCGGCTTTACCGTTGAATCAATGTGCATGGCAAGTGCATCTTTTTCGTTCAACCTGACCGGAGTATTAGTGCAGGATGCAATGAAGGCCAGCATTGCAATCACCCCTGAAAAACTAAACAGAGATTTCATAAAGAGATTAGGTTTTGTATGTGTTTCATTTGGTTTGAAGGCGCTATTTATAAATTGATTTTTTCAATTCCGTTCTTAATTCGTGTGATGATAATTTCCTTACCGATCACAGCCATCATATCCATCATTCCCGGACCGGCACTTGCTCCAACAACGGTTAATCTGAGCGGATTCATAAGCTGACCCATCCCGATTCCTTTGGTTTGAACAAATTCCTTGGTATTGATTTCAATGTTTTCTTTTGTAAACGGCACAGTTGATTCCAGCACCGGGATATATTCCGCAATCAGGGTAGGAGTTTCGGGTTTCCAGATTTTGGCAACAACTTTCTCATCGTACGATTCAGGATCGATGAAAAAGAAATGCGACTGTGTCCACAAATCAGGTATTAAAACCGCCCTGTCGTGGATAAGTGTACAAACCTGCCAGACATACTCATTGGAAACATTAATCTTCTTTTCCTCCAAAGTTGGAATTAAAAAAGCAGCCAATTCTGCGGGAGTCTTTTTCGATAAGTACTGGTGGTTATACCAATGCGCCTTTTCAACGTCAAACTTGGCACCCGATTTGCTTACACGTTCGATGCTGAAATTATCAATTAATTCGTCAAGCGTAAATAACTCCTGCTCTGTTCCCGGATTCCAGCCCAGAAATGCCAGCATATTGATAAAAGCTTCGGGCAAGTAGCCGCTTTCGCGATAGCCAGAAGAAACTTCACCTGATTTCGGATCTGTCCATCTTAAAGGAAAAACAGGGAAACCCAGTCGGTCGCCATCGCGTTTGCTGAGTTTGCCGTTTCCGTCGGGCTTTAATAAAAGTGGCAAATGCGCGAATTCGGGCATATCTTTTTCCCATCCTAAATAGCGATAGAGAAGAACATGCAGCGGAGCTGACGGCAGCCATTCCTCACCACGGATCACATGCGATATTTTCATCAGAAAATCATCCACAACATTGGCTAGGTGATAGGTAGGCATGCCATCTGATTTGTAAAGAACTTTATCATCGAGCAATGCTGAATCAACCGCTACAACACCACGGATTAAATCATGCACCGTGATAGTTTCATGCTCAGGAATTTTAACCCGGATCACATAATGCACACCGGCATCAAGAAGTGTTTTAACTTCACTTTCAGGCAAAGTAAGGGAGTTTTTTAAGCCCATACGGGTTTGCGGCCCATACTGAAATGTCTCCTTTCGTGATTCATATTCTTTCCGGGTGGCATCAAGTTCTTCAGGTGTATCGAAGGCATAATAGGCAGTTTCGTTTTGCAGTAGCTGCAAGGCATACTGATGGTAAATTTCCTTTCGGTCGCTCTGGCGATAGGGTGCATAAGCGCCTCCGATATGATCACCTTCGTCGAAATGGATTCCGCTCCAGGTAAGCGCTTCAATAATATATTGCTCAGCACCGGGCACAAAACGTCCCTGGTCGGTATCCTCGATGCGGAGGATAAATTTTCCGTTGTTTTTACGGGCAAAAAGGTAATTATATAAAGCGGTTCTTACTCCACCTATATGCAGCGGACCGGTTGGACTTGGTGCAAAACGTACTCTTACTTCGCGCATGATTTTATTTTTAACGCGGCAAAGATACAAAACCCCGGAAAGTAGTTGCAGCCTGCTCAAATAATAGCAAAAACACTAAAAGCAACCGTCATCTCTTTATATTCCCATATTGTCTATTTTAAAAGGAGCTCGTGAAATTGCTTCGCTTTAGTTGTTACCTTTGCAGGTTAAATTGTTAGCAACACAGGGATTCGCATTTTATTGCCGAAAAACCCTGTGTTGACAGAGAAACTAATGGAAAGTAATTATGCTTTATTGATCCGGAAAATCGATGAGTTTATCCGGAAGTACTATAAAAACCAGCTTATCCGCGGACTGCTTTATTCGCTGGCTGCCCTTGGTATGTATTTTATATTGATTGTTTTGCTTGAGTATTTCTCCTGGTTTGGAACCGGTACAAGGAGTTTCCTTTTCTATACTTTTGTGTTTACAACTGTATACATTACAGGGCGTTTTATAATTCTGCCTATATCGCATATCAGCCGTTTAGGTAAAATAATCAACCACGAGCAGGCTGCGGAAATCATTGGAAAGCATTTTACGGAAGTGAAGGATGTTTTGTTAAATACGCTACAATTACATCATCTGGAACAAAATAAGGAGGAAAGCAGCGACTTGATTCGTGCAAGTATCGACCAGAAAATCAAACATCTGCAACCGATACCATTTGCCGATGCCGTTGACCTTAAGAAAAACCGCAGATATCTGCCTTATGCGCTTCCACCCATCATTTTCCTGCTTGCCGCTCTTCTGATTTCTCCTTCTCTGATATTAGCTCCCTCGAAGCGGATTATCAACCATAACGAAGTTTTTGAACGGCCGGCGCCTTTCACAATAAAGATTTTAAATGATAAGCTTCAGGCTGTTCAACAGGACGATTTCACTGTGAAGGTGAAAATTGAGGGGGACCAGATTCCGGCACAATTATTTATTCAGACAAGCCAGGCGAATTACCGCATGGAAAAGGAAAGCAATGTGCTTTACAGTTATACCTTCAGGAACCTGCAGCAAAGCACCCCTTTCGTTATCACGGCCGACCGTTACAATTCGAAGGAATATACCATCAAAATTCTCCCTAAGCCTATAATTCTTTCTTTTGACGTGATGGCCGATTACCCAGCTTACCTGGGCCGGAAAAACGAAACCATGGCTAATACGGGCGATCTTACGGTTCCGGCAGGAACGCATCTGACCTGGAAATTTTATACCCGCGATACCCGCAAACTGTTTTTCCGGATAGGAGGGAAGCTGAACGAAGTTATTGCTGACAAATCTAATACGTTTGTTCAATCAAACCGGATGATGATTGGATCGCCCTATTCGGTCCTTATCGGAAATGAGTATTTCAGTAGCCGCGATTCGATGTCGTACCTTGTGAATGTGATTCCCGATTTATACCCGTCTATTTCGGTTGAGGAATACAAGGATTCGGTTTACGACAACAGGCTCTATTACCAGGGAACGGTTAAGGATGATTATGGATTGAGTAAGCTTATTTTTGCCTGGTCGGTTAAAAAGGCTGGTACAGAGAATGCCACTCCGGACATCAAAACCCGTGAAGTCAAGCTTGATAAAACGATGCTTCAACAGCAGTTTTTCTACTTTATGGATATATCCACGCTGTTTGTTCAACCGGGTGATGAAGTGGAATATTACTTCGAAGTATGGGATAATGATGGTGTAACTGGCAATAAATTAACGCGTTCGACTAAGCACATCTTTAAAATACCTACCCTTGAAGAAATTGAGAAAATAACTGATAAGAAAAATGATGACATCAAGGATAAGATGGAATCGGTGATCAAACAGTCGAAATCATTACAGAATAAGGTGGCTGATATGCAGAAGAAAATGGTGGATAAAAAGGAGGTTGGATGGCAGGAAAAACAAACATTGCAGCAATTGTTGGATAAGCAAAAATCATTACAACAGCAGGTTCAGGAAATACAGAAGGAGAACAAGGAGAAAAGCCTTCAGGAAAATCAATACAAGGAAATTCCTCCTGAAATGCTGGAAAAGCAACGTCAACTCGAAGAACTTTTCAATAAAGTGATGACCGAGGACATGAAGAAGACCTACGAGGAATTACAGAAAATGCTTGAAAATATCGACAAGGATAAAGTTGCCGAGATGCTTGATAAAATGAAGAACGATACTAAGGGACTAGAGAAAGAACTCGACCGGAACCTTGATTTATTTAAACAACTTGAAGTTGAACAGAAGCTTCAGCAGGCAATCGATAAACTGGATAAACTTTCGGATGATCAGAAGAAACTCAGTAATGAATCCAAAGATGCGGACAAGAAGGACGCAGAAAAGCTGCTTCAAAAGCAGGATGATCTGAACAAGCAGTTTGATCAGGTAAAAGAAGATCTGAAGGATTTACAACAGAAAAACAGTGAATTGGAAGAGCCTAATAAGATAGATAAGACCGATGAAAAAGAGAAGGATATAAACCAGGACATGGATAAAAGCAGTGATGAGCTGAAGAATGGAAAACCTCAGAAAGCTTCGCCATCGCAGAAAAGTGCATCGGGGAAGATGAAGGAACTGAGTGAGAAACTCACAAAGGATCAACAGGAAATGGAAAGTAAAGATGAGGGAGAAGACATGGAGGCTATGCGACAGATACTTGATAACCTGGTCAAAATTTCATTCAGCCAGGAGGATATAATGAACCAGGTAAATGTCATTAGCACCACCAATCCTAAATATCTTCAGATCATTCAGAATCAGAAAAACCTAAAAGATGATCTCAAAATCGTATCCGATAGCCTTTATGCATTGAGCAAAAGACAGGCAAGTATTGAGCCATTTATTCTGCGCGAAATGACTGCGGTTGAAAACAACATGGATAATGCAGTCACCGAGCTGAATAACCGGGCTGTTGTGCCTGCAAAATCAAAACAGCAATATGCCATGACTTCGGTGAATAACCTGGCACTGATGCTTTCGGAATCGTTGAAACAGATGCAGCAGAATATGCAAAGCAAAGGTTCTGGTAAATCGAAATCTAAAAGTAAAAAACCGGGTGGCGAAGGTGGCAAAATGAAATCCATGCGCCAGCTTCAGGAGCATATGAATAAACAATTGCAACAGCTTAAAGAGGGTATGCAGAATCCCGGCAAGCAAGGCTCAGAAGGACAAAAACAGTTGAGTGAGAAGTTTGCCCGCATGGCTGCCCAACAGGAAGCCCTGAGGCGACAGATGCAGGAATACGGTCAGGAATTGCAGAAGCAAGGTTCCGGTGTTGACAAAAGCATTAAAGAAATGCAACAGCAGATGGAACAAACGGAGACGGATTTGGTTAATAAAAGGATAAATATGGAGACGATCAGGCGTCAACAGGAAATTGTTACGCGCATGCTTGAATCCGAAAAGGCTGAGCAACAGCGCGAACTCGATCAGAAGCGGGAATCGCAGGAAGCTAAGGATATTTATTACAATAATCCTGCTAAGTACTTCGAATACAACAAGATAAAAGAAAAAGAGACCGAATTATTTCGTACGGTTCCGCCAACCCTGAAGCCTTTCTATAAATCCAAAGTAAACGCCTATTTTCTGTCATTTGACAAATAAAATACCATTCCATGATCAGCTTTTCAACAGTCGAAACGAACTACAACCTGAAGAATAAACTCAAAGTTAAGAATTGGGTAAAGTCCATTCTCGAAACGGAAAGTAAATCATCAGGGGACATAACTTATGTTTTTTGCAACGATGAGTATCTTTTAGGGATGAATGAAAAATATCTAAAACATGATACCCTCACTGATATAATTACCTTTGATTACTCTGAAAATGGAAAACTTTCAGGCGATATTTTTATAAGTATCGAAAGGGTAATAGAAAATTCAGTAAGTTTTAACACTACCTCAAATCAGGAATTGGGTCGCGTAATGGCGCATGGCATTTTGCACCTTTCGGGATACAAGGATAAAAATCCTGATGATAAAAGGATGATGCGGAGCAAAGAAGATTTCTATCTGACTTCCTTTCCCAATCTATAATACTAAGCTGGAAGCCTTTAGTCTATTGGCTTTCAGAGTTTGTTCCACGTGAAACATTTTAAAGTTGTTTAAAAAATACGATATAATAGTAGTAGGTGCCGGTCATGCCGGAAGTGAAGCAGCGGCAGCAGCTGCTAACCTTGGATCATCGGTTTTGCTTATCACTATGCAGATGGGAACGATAGCGCAAATGTCGTGTAACCCTGCTATGGGTGGAATTGCAAAAGGTCAGATTGTAAGGGAAATTGATGCCCTGGGTGGTCAATCGGGAATTATTACCGATCATACTATGATACAATTCCGGATGCTGAACCGATCAAAAGGACCTGCCATGTGGAGTCCGCGTGCTCAAAGTGACCGTATGCGATTCTCCGAGATGTGGCGGCTCACCCTTGAAAAAACTACAAATGTCGATTTTTGGCAGGATACGGTTATTGGATTGTCAGTAAAAGACGGATTTGTTACTGGTGTGCATACCTCCATGGGTTATCATATCGAAAGCAAGGCAGTGGTGTTAACTAACGGAACTTTCCTGAATGGATTGATTCATATAGGGATGAAATCCTTCGGCGGAGGTAGAATCGGGGAGAAGGCAGCTACCGGATTAACAGAAAATCTGATTCAACTGGGTTTCGAATCGAGCCGGATGAAAACAGGAACACCTGTCAGGATTGATGGTAGATCCATTGATTTTTCACGAATGGAAGAACAACCCGGCGATGGTGACACCGGTAAGTTTTCATTTACCGATACTCCAAAACTGACCAAACAACGTCCTTGTTATATCACTTACACTTCACCCGAAGTACACAAAGTATTAGAAACAGGTTTTCATGAATCGCCAATGTTTACTGGCAGAATTGAGGGAATAGGACCGAGATATTGTCCTTCCATCGAAGATAAAA
This sequence comes from Bacteroidales bacterium, assembly GCA_038237165.1. Taxonomy (GTDB): domain Bacteria; phylum Bacteroidota; class Bacteroidia; order Bacteroidales; family UBA4417; genus UBA4417. The sequence goes on from JBBRYZ010000041.1 coordinate 11,018, forward strand.
TAAACCGTTTTGCCGATAAAACGAGGCACCAACTATTTGTTGAGCCCGAAGGATGGGATACAGTTGAGTATTACCTCAATGGATTTTCATCCTCATTGCCGGCAGAAATCCAGGTAAAAGCTCTTCATTTAATCTCAGGGCTGGAAAACGCCAGGATTTTCCGTCCTGGCTATGCAATAGAATATGATTATTTTCCACCGGTTCAATTAAAATATACCCTCGAAACAAAACTGGTTGAGAATCTTTATTTTGCGGGACAAATAAATGGAACTACGGGATATGAAGAAGCAGCCTCCCAAGGATTAATGGCTGGTATTAATGCACATCTGAAACTTAAGGAGAAGGAACCATTTATCCTGAAACGTTCTGATGCTTACATTGGTGTATTAATTGATGATTTGATCACAAAAGGTGTTGATGAGCCTTATCGTATGTTTACTTCAAGAGCCGAATATCGTATCCTGCTCAGGCAGGATAATGCCGATTTGCGGCTTACACCTGCCGGATATGAACTTGGGCTTGCTTCAACTGCTCGTTTATCCAGGGTAAATAACAAACTGGAATGGATCGAAAAAGTTAAAGCTTTTATGCGTACTACCAGTGTAAGCCCCGATCAGATAAATGGGTTTTTGGAAAGCATAGATACTGCACCGATCAAACAAAAGGTTAAATTAGATTCGTTATTATTACGGCCACAGGTTTCATTTAGCCAGCTGATCAGCCATATCGATTTCCTCGAGCAGTTTACAAAACAGATAGGGGAGGATGCATCAGAAATTCTTGAAGAAGCAGAAATCCTTATAAAATATGATGGATATATTATTAAAGAGCAGGAAATAGCTGAAAAGCTTTCAAAGTTCGACGATATGCCTCTCAAGCCCGATTTCGACTATCTTAGCCTCTCGTCATTGTCAACTGAAGCAAGACAAAAATTTACGCGTATCCGTCCGGCCACTATCGGCCAGGCATCGCGGATAAGCGGAATTTCGCCTTCTGATATCTCTGTCCTGCTTGTTTTCCTTGGAAGGTAGGATTTGTTTCACGTGGAACATAAGGAGGAAGTGCCTGGAATACTTAAAGTTTTGAGTGCCTAAAGTGTTTGTGGGAAATGGGAAAATTAGTTTGAGATTTTGTAGGAAAATTAATTGACTTGAAGAGGCTTCGACTTCGCTCAGCCTGACAAAAAACTACCAAACCTGGAGCACAAATTTTTCATCCTGAGCGAAGTCGAAGGAAATTCTAAATCGAGTTTTTACCTAAAAGGAGGTATCCAGAATAAAATATATTGCAAGGTAATAAATTCATTTTATAATACGCTAATATCAATTACAAAAACTGAATGGAAGTATTGAAGAATTGTCCTGTTTGCGGATCACAAAAATTTGACCCGTTTATTTCCGGAACGGATTTTTTCCTGACCGGCGAAGCATTCACCATTATCAAATGCCACGATTGTGGTTTCCGGTTTACGAATCCACGGCCCGAAGCTAAAGATCTGGGGAAATATTATGAATCGGAGGAGTATATTTCACATTCCGATTCCCGTAAAGGATTATTTGCTTCGGTTTACCAATTGGTAAGGAAATACACTCTTTACCGTAAACTTGCACTTATAAGCAAATACCAGCCGAAAGGGGAAATACTGGATATTGGATGTGCCACCGGACAATTTCTGAATTATATGGCAGAACATGGTTGGGATGCAACCGGAATTGAGCCTGACGAAAAAACCCGTTCCCGCGCTATTTCGGAATATGGGTTAGAAGTATTTCCGGAAGAGCAACTTAACAAACTCGAAAAATCTTCTTTTGATGTTATCACCATGTGGCATGTTCTTGAGCATGTTTCGGATCTTAATCTCAGGATGGATCAACTGAAGAATTTATTGAAACCCGAAGGAACTTTAATTATTGCTGTCCCAAACTGTAATTCATACGATGCCAAAAAATATGGAAAATTTTGGGCCGGTTACGATTTGCCCAGGCATTTATATCATTTTGCCAAAGACGACATGAAATTACTTTTGGAAAACCATGGGTTTACAATTGTAAATATTTTGCCAATGCGATTTGACGCATTTTATGTGAGCCTGCTGAGTGAAAAATATAAGAGCGGAAAAATGCGCTGGCTGCCTGCTTTGTGGAATGGTTTTTGGTCGAATATGAAATCAGGCGAAAAAAATGGTCATTCGAGCCTTATTTATGTGATAAAATTAAAATAGGCCGTTTTTAAGCTGTATATTCGCTCAGAGGGCCTTTTTAATATACAGACATTTAATTTTCAAGATCGTTGATTATAACGCTTGATTTTTACCAGCCTCTGAAACCCTTGCTAATCGTGGATTTTGTGATTTTAACCCTATGATTACCCGCCAAAAAGTAAAAAAACGTCTCCTTTTCATGCTTTTTCTAAGTGTGGTGCTTTTTTTATGTGCATTCACAATTTCACATTCAATCAAAAATTATTATACGCCCCAAAAAGTTTCTAAACGCCTCACCACTGAAATTGCATCTGCTTTAACAGATCTTGATTCTGAAATCGGGAAAGCAGCTTCCCGAAATATGGACGACAAAACGTCTTTTCTGAAATTTTTAGACGATAACTATAAAGATGCTTTTTCAAAAAAAGGCATTGAAATACTGATCTATAAAAATGACAGTCTCCGGTTCTGGACAGCCAATGTTTTTGCAGCGCCCAATATAGGCGAACAACACTATTTTACTTCAAATGTTATTCAAAGTGGAAGCGGTTATTATCTTGTAAAACAAAGGAGTGTTAAAAACCATGTAATTATTGCCCTGCAGTTAATTCGTTATAATTACAGATATTCCAATGAATACCTGCCATCTGATTTCTATAAACGGTTCAGCGCGCCCGTAAATGCTGAAATTAATCTTCAGCAGGGGGAATTCAATATTAAAAATCCGGCCGGTAAATTTTTATTCAGTTTAACCTATAATCAGCCATTTGAATTGGCTTTGTGGCTTCAATATCTTATTTATACCTTATATGTAACAAGTTTCCTTTGCCTGGTTTCGGCATTATTAGCAATGTACAAATTGTTAATGCACCAATTCAGGCACAAATGGATACTTTTCCCGGCTTTTGTTCTGGATGTTGTCCTTCTGAGGTTCATACAGTTTTATTTCAAATTTCCGTCTGATCTTTACCAGCTTCAGTTATTCAACCCGGCATATTTTGCATCGTCTGATCTTTTGCCTTCGCTGGGCGACTTTCTGATCAACTCTTTGATTGGTGTACAGCTTGCCTTTCTGGCTTTTAAACATACATCCAAAAGGGATAAAGGTCCATCTCTTTCCGAAATTTATAAGGTAATACCATCAGCTCTTTTTATATTTATTATTCTCATTTTATACTTTTTTCTGACCCAAAGCATAAACGGGCTTGTTCTTAATTCGAGTATTTCTTTTCGCTTCGACAACATTTTGACCTTGCCTCCTATCAGCCATGTAGGCATGTTCATAATAGCGGCCCTTTTATTGGGATTTTTATTCCTTTTCGAATTGATAGGAAAGTATTTCAACACATGGAATATCAGTCTTAAAATGTTTGCGATTACTGCAATAATTGGCATTACGCTTTACACTGTTTATTTGTTTTCAACAAAAAATTTCGACATTATTAATATCGCATTTATCCTGTTTTTGTTTGTAATCTTATTTTTCCGCATAATCCGGAAGACGATGGCAAATTTCAGGCTCAGTCGTGTAATTTCGGTGGTAATAGTGCTATCATCGCTGGCCACATACCTGGTGAATAAATCGGAAACAATACGCGAACATGAGAAACGCAGATTACTTGCCACGCACCTTTCGGATGCCAGGGATAATCTTGCAGAATATTATTTTAATGAAGCGGCTAAAAATATTAGGGAGGATAAAGCTCTTTCTGGTATGTTAAACAGCGCTAAATCAGATTCAACTTACAACTACCTGTCAAATTATATTGAAGATAAATACTTTTCCGGCTACTGGAGCAAATACCTGATACAAGTAACGGTTTGCAAACAAGATAAGAATCTCAGCATAAAGCCTGGCAATATTGTGACCAACTGCGAGAACTATTTTGATGGAAAAATCAGTCAGTTTATGAAGCCGGTCTCAGTTCCCGGGTTATATTTTTTACGGCAATCGGCAGACGCCATGTATTATCTGGGGAAGATTGTATGTACAACTAAAGATTCTATAGTTGGTGGGAAAACCAATATTTTTATCGAGATAAGTTCGAATGATATCTGGAAAGGATTAGGTTATCCTGAGTTGCTTTTCGATACTAAAAATACAAAAACCGACAATCTTTATGGTTATTCTTACGCTTTTTACAAAAAAGGCGATCTGGTTAAAAATGTAGGGAAGTTCTCTTTTGATATTGATAACCACGAAATTATCAAGCGGAAAACTGATAAAGGATTTTTTAACTTGAAGGGATATAATCATTTTCTGTTCCGTGCTGATCCCAATACGGTAATTGTACTTAGCAAAGAAGTTCCCTGGATACCGGATCTGATATCTCCATTTTCGTATCTCTTCCTTTTGCTTATGATCATGCTGCTGCTGATAAACTGGCTTAAAGGTACGTGGCTGAACTGGAATATCGGAATTTATACTTTCCGTCTTCGGTTACAGGTAATAATGATATCTACCATTGTAATTTCTTCAATTTTATTAGTAACGGTTAGTTTGCTGTTTATTAATCAATTAAATACAAATAAGAACAACGAAATATTAGATGAAAAATTAAATTCAGTGTTGATTGACATCGAATCGCGGTATGGAACTGTTCCGGCTTTTGATGCCGTTTCAAAAGATGAACTATCGGATTTGCTGGTTAATCTTTCGAATACATATTTTACAGACATTAATATTTTTAATTCCGATGGTTTCCTTATGGCCTCCTCCCGCGACCAGATTTTCAGGGAAGGAATGATTGCAGAACAAATCAGCCCGGGAAGCGAAAAGCAATTAATGATCGACAAAAAATCGTTTTTTATTGAACGCGAGAACATCGGGTCTTATTCATTTTTATCTGCCTATACACCAATAAGGAATATTGACAACCATTTATTGGGCTATCTTAATTTGCCTTATTTCGCCAAACAGGAAGAAATCAGACGTGAGATTTCGGGACTTATTTCGGCCTTTGCCAATATTTACATCATCATGATTGTGATTACCGTTATACTTGCCTTATTGCTTTCGCGATATATTACCAGGCCATTACAGCAAATTGGAAATCAATTCAGCCGTGTTAAAATCGGGAATAAAAATGCCAAGATTGCATGGACCAGGAAAGATGAAATAGGACGGCTGGTTGAAGAATATAACCGTATGATTGATGAGATGGAAAAAAGCGCGGAACTGCTGGCTCGTAGCGAACGCGAAAGTGCATGGCGACTGATGGCCAGGCAGGTAGCTCATGAAATCAAAAATCCGCTTACGCCGATCAAACTTAGTATGCAATTGCTGATGCGGGCCTGGGATGATAAAGCGCCGGACTGGGACCTAAGGCTGAAGCGGTTTTCACAGACTCTGATCATGCAGATTGACACACTTTCGTCCATAGCCAGTGAGTTTTCGGATTTTGCTCAGATGCCTGAACCACAGATCCAGGAATTTGATGTTATTCCTCTTATACAACAGTCTGCCACCCTGTTCCGCAATCAATCAGATTGCGAAATCACTTTTGAAACCAATCAACAGGAATGTATTATAAAGGCCGATCCCAATCAAATTCTTCGGGTATTTAACAATTTGATTAAGAATGCATTACAGGCGCTTTCGGATGAAAGACAAGGAGTTATCAGGATTAAACTCTTTAAAGTGGACAATTCCTGTGAAATTAGTTTTCAGGATAATGGAACGGGTATATCAACCGAAAGTCAAACCCGGATTTTCTCGCCAAATTTTACTACCAAAAATGCAGGCATGGGTCTTGGGTTAGCGATGGTTAAAAACATTATTGACAATTCTTCGGGTCGTATATGGTTTGAAACCAATCCTGGCGAGGGCACTACGTTCTTTGTGTCATTACCACTTAAAGATTAAAATTGTTTCAGGTTTAGAGGATTTCAGTTTCATTATATCTGATTTTCATGTATCTGATTCTCCTAATTATTCTTAAACAGAGCTACCACGGCATCCAGGTCTCTTAATCTGCCACTTAATTGCTTACTTTTGCAAGTTTAAATCAATTACCTGTTTGAATCCACTGAAACAACTTGCCGGGCAGACTGCCATTTATGGATTGAGTTCCATCGTTGCCAGGGTTATCAATTTTTTCTTTGTTCCGTTATATACCCGTATGCTTACAACGGGAAATTATGGGCTTGCCTCTGAATTACTGGCATATATCGCGCTGCTACAGGTTGTTTTGACTTTTGGAATGGAAACAGGGTTTTTCCGTTTTGCCAGCAGGGATAAAAGTCGTTCGGAAATTATTTTCTCAACGGCGTTGATGTCGCTCGGTGCTACATCCATATCCTTCCTGTTTTTAATCATATTGTTTTCCGGTCAGTTAAGTGCTTTTGCAGAGCATCCGGCAAGTTATATCATATATTCAGCCCTTATTCTTGCTATCGATTGCTTTACTGCAATACTGTTTGCTGAATTGCGATTTAAAAACCAGGCATTCAAATTTGCCACTTTCCGTACCATTAAAATCCTTTCGGAAGTAAGTTTTAACCTGGTGCTGTTTCTTTTGCTGCCAAAGTATTTTGTTACGCACCCCGACTCTTTTTTACTTCGGTTTATCCCGGCAACTCCTGATTACGGCTACATTTTAATGGCTATACTGCTGAGTTGTATAGTTTCATTGCTACTTTTTGTGCCCAGGTTGCTGAATATGCATTTTGCTTTTTCAAAAAAGCAGTTCCGGGAACTAATGATCTATTCGCTTCCGTTAATGATTGCCGGTTTACCCGGTGTAGCCAATGATTTTATAAGTCGTATCTTTTTCCGGTTTTTTGCTCCGGCAACCTCGCCCTGGCAGGATCAGCTGGGTATTTTTAATGCCAATGTAAAACTTGCTGTTTTTATGGTTTTATTCGTTCAAATGTTTCGTTATGCCGCCGAACCTTTCTTCTTTTCTTCCTCTTTACGCGACGATATGAAGAAAATATATGCTGATGTGATGAAATATTTTGTTGCCTTTTGTGTTTTAATCTTCCTTGGGATAGCCATGTATCCTGAATTATTTGCCCTTTTACTGGGAAAGAACTTCCGAAGCGGCATTGCCGTATTACCTATCATGCTGATAGCCAATATACTCCTTGGAGTTGTATTTAACCTGTCGATGTGGTACAAATTATCAGGCAAAACACATTATGCATTAACCATTACACTGCTTGGCCTTGGCATCAACCTTGTGATAAACATAGTTTTTATGCCGGTGTACGGATTTATGGCAGCAGCTTGGGGATATCTGTTCAGCTACCTGGCTATGGTAATTTTCAGCTATTACCTGAGCCGGAAATACTATCCAATACCTTACGACTGGAAAACAATCATCCTGTATTTCATGACCGGAATTTTACTTTACCTGATTAGTGTGTACATTGCCCCGGCAAGCCTTGGAATCCGCATCGTTCTTAACACATTCTATATCCTGGCTTTTGTGACTTTTGTTCTGAAAAGAGAAAAAATTGATCTTAAACGACTGAAATCACTCATAAAACCTGCAAAATCACAAATCACAGTTTAAAGTGTTTTTTTATGAAAATAAATATCGTAAACCGCTCACGTTTTTTGTTGCCACAATATGCTACGGTTCATTCGGCAGGCCTCGACCTGAGGGCAGATCTGGAAAATTCACTTGTGTTGAAGCCACTTGAACGATCACTGGTTCCAACCGGTTTGTATATTGAGCTACCCGAAGGTTACGAAGCGCAGATACGTCCACGCAGCGGTCTGGCAATAAAGCATGGTATTTCACTGGTTAACACTCCCGGTACAATTGATCCCGATTACCGCGGCGAAATAAAAGTGATTGTCGTAAACCTTTCGGATGCACCATTTACCCTCGAACCAGGCGAGCGAATCGCACAAATGGTAATTGCCCGGTTTGAACATATTACCTGGAACGAGGTTGAATCATTGTCGGAAACAGACAGGGGTGAAGGCGGATTCGGGCATACGGGAGTGAAGTAGGAGACTGAGGGAGTGAGAGAGTGAGAGAGTGAGGGAGTGAGAGATGGGGAGACGAAGAGACTGGGGACAAGGGGACAAGGGGACAAGGAGAAATGGTGAAAAAGCCTGGATGACGGTGAGACGAAAAGAATTAAAGATGGGGTAAATAATTTCAGACATTGAGTACTAAGTGCCCGGCACCAAGCATAATTTTAAATAGCACAACAAACGGATGAATAAAATATTGTCAATTATACTTCTCGTTGCCATTATGTGGCCGGGAATAGGGTTTTCGCAGAAACGTGAAAAGAGAAAAAGGCATAAATCAGATACCACTACTCCAATTGTCGGCAATAGCGAAGAAGTGACCAATTTGTATATTGATGCAACAACGGCAAAATTGTTGGGTGAAACGGCAAAAGCCACCAAGCTCTTTGAGTCGTGCCTTGAAAAAAATCCAAAGCACTCAGCTTCAATGTATCAACTTGCGCAATTGTATTTCGATGCGAGTGATTACACTACAGCAGCGAAATATGCGGAGCAGGCATCGGAACTTGAGCCAGGAAACAAGTGGTATTTAAATCTTTTGGTTGAAATTTACGGGAAAGCAGGCAAAAAAAAGGAACTGATAGCAACCAGTGAAAAACTGGTTGAACTGGAACCCGGCAATGTTGATGACCTTTATCAGTTAGCCAATGCCTATGTGATGAACGAAGATGGGAATAATGCAATAAAAACCTGTAATAAAATAGAAGGACTTATAGGTGTAACCGAAGAGATATCATTGCAGAAACAGCGCATTTATGTAATTCAGAAAAAACCTGAACTGGCTGCGGCGGAACTCAATAAACTAATCAAGGAATTTCCAGATCAGGAAATCCGCTATATTTCGATGTTGGCCGAAACGTATATGGATGCCGGCAAGCCAGACCAGGCTGCCGAATATTATCAGCAAATACTCACTAAAGATCCCCAAAATCCATACATCCATATCACCTTATCCGATTATTACCGGAAAAAGGGTGACAAAAAGCGTTCCTTCGATGAATTAAAACTTGGTTTTGCCAATCCGGCTCTGGATATTGACACCAAAATCCGGGTGCTATTAGCATATTTTGCTGATAATAAGGTTTATGAAGAAAATAAGGCAGATATTTTCGAACTTGCACAAATACTTGTAAAAACACATCCTGATGATCCAAAAGCGCATTCAATGAATGGTGATTTCCTCGTTGATGCCAGGAAGTTTTCCGAAGCGCGCGACGAATACCGTAAGGTTATCGCTCTTGATAGCAGCCGGTATGCGGTATGGGAAAGCCTGCTTAATGTTGAAATCCAACTGGCCGATTATAAATCACTGGAAGATGAAAGCAAACGTACCATTGAATTATTTCCATTATTCCCTGTGCCATACCTGTTTAAAGGCATTTCGCTTTTCGAGAAAAAACAATTCCAGGACGCTGCAGAAAGCTTTAATACAGGTGTTAAATTGGTGAGTGCCAATAATGTTCTGCTTGTACAGTTCTATACATACCTGGGAGATACATACAACCGTTTGAAAAACAATCCCTTATCCGACGAAAGCTACGAGAAAGCATTAAAAATTGACCCCGAAAACAGCTATGTTCTGAACAACTACGCTTATTATTTATCGTTGCGAAACGAAAATCTGGTGCTAGCTGAAATCATGTCTGCAAAATCTGTTAAATTAGATGCCGCCAACCCGGCTAATATGGATACATATGGCTGGGTATTATTCAAACTTGGAAAGTACCAGGATGCAGCTCAGTGGGTTGAAAAAGCTGTTGCCGCAACACCATCGCCCGATGCTGATTTGTTGGAACATCTTGGCGATATTTATTTCAAGCTTGGTGATACGGAAAAGGCAGTTCTCAATTGGCAAAATGCACTGAAAGTTGGAGGCGGATCTGAATTTCTGGAGAAAAAGATTAAAGAAAAGAAACTGTATGAGTAGACTTATAATCCCTATATTACAATTCGGTATAGCTGTCATTATTTTAGCCGTATTTTCATCATGCACAGGCAGCCGAAAAGCAGTGCGGGAACCTATAAAGGAGCAGGGTGATGAATACCTGACGAACAAACTTAAAGAACATGAATTTAAATTTGATCAGTTTTCGGCTAAGTTTAATGTTACCTACCAGGTTGGTAGAAAGAAAACAACTGTTTCGGGTAATCTGCGCATTGAAAAGGATAGTATAATCTGGATTTCCATCACACCTGCACTTGGCATCGAAGCCGTACGTTTCATGCTTACACCCGATTCAATAAAATTCATTAACAGGATAAATAATACTTACTTTGTTCATGAATTTACATATATCAACCAATTGCTAAATAAAACCCTTGACTATGATATGGCACAGGCTTTCCTGATAGGTAATGATTTCTCACTTTATGAATCAAACTCTTTTAAAGCCTCTGTCGAAAACCAGCAATATAAACTGAGTACGATTAACCGGCGAAAACTGCGCAGGTTTGTTCGCCGCAGTGATGATGATATAAGCATACCGATTCAAAGCATATGGCTCGATCCCGAAAGTTTTAAAGTTTCAAAAGTAGTGCTCAAAGAAGCTGAGCGTGACAGCCGGAAATTTCAGGCTAATTATGGCGAATTTGAGAAAGTAGCGGAAGAGTTTATTCCTACAAGCCTTGAGTTTAAAGTTGAAACAGTTGACAAAAAGGTAAATATCAAAATCAATTATTCCAAAATACAAATAAACCAGAACCAGTCGTATCCTTTCCGCGTACCGGAAGGTTATACCGAAATGCAAGAACTACAACCTAAGAAATAATGACACGGAATACCTGGAAAAACTCTCGTTTCAATATCGTTTTATGCTCAGTCGTGGCAATCATCCTCATTGGATTTACTACGGTTACGATGTATGCGCAAAATGATAAAAACAAGATGCAGAGCCGCAAATCAAAGCTCGAGAAGGAAATTGTTGAAATGAACCGGGAACTGGAGCAAACTAAGCTGAACAAATCAGCCAACCTCAACCAGTTGGTGCTGATTAATAAAAAGATTAGCAAGCGCGAAGAACTTATTAATGAAATTGAACAGGAAGTAGGGAGCATCGATAGCCAGGTGAAAAACCTGAACGATACAATTTATCGCATAACTATGAATCTCAGCAGTCTAAAGGAAGAATATGCCCGGATTATTTATTCAACATACCGAAACCGCAGCGCATACAACAGGCTGATGTTTCTCTTTTCGTCGCACAATTTCAACCAGGCATACAAACGGCTTAAATACCTTCAGCAATATACTGAATATCGCAAATCGCAGGTTAAATCGATAGGTGAAACCCAACAGATGCTCACAACCAAAAAACTTGAATTTGAGAAGCGTAAATCATCAAAACTCACTTTGAAACACTCGCAGGAGCAGGAGCGAAATGTACTGGCTGATGAAAAAAGCGAGAAGGATGAAAAAGTTAAAAATCTTACTTCGCAGGAGAAAACCCTTTTGGTAAAACTCCGTAATAACGAAATCGCACTAAATAAATTACAGGTAGCAATCGAGAATATCGTGGTTGCCGAAATAAAAAAAGCAAACGAGGAAAAGGCGCGTAAAGCTGCATCTGCCCTGGCTGTGGCCAGAGCCAATGCAGAAGCAGATCGGAAAGCGAAGGCCAAAGCCGAAGCCGATAAAAAATCAAAAGCCAAATCGAATCCCTCTTCGAAATCTTCAGCGCCATTAAAGTCGGAACCTATTGCACGTGTTGAAGAATCGCGCTCTACTGCGGCAAAGGCTGCTCCTGCATCTTCCAACAGTATGTCGGTTACAGCCGAGGATGTGGCTCTCTCGGGAAGTTTTGCCGGCAACAAGGGACGTTTGCCTTCTCCGGTTGACAGGGGAGCTATAATCTCTTCTTTTGGCGAACATCCGCACGCTGAATTTCAGAATATTAAAATCAAGAACAATGGCATCGACATAATTTCGGCGCCCGGCGCCCAGGCAAAAGTTATTTTCGATGGCGAAATATCAAGTGTAATATTTATTGCCAACCTTAATTATGTGGTTATTGTAAGGCATGGCGATTATCTTACTGTATATTCAAATCTCGAATCAGTAACGGTGAAGAAAGGCGACAAGGTTAAAACACGGCAGTCGCTGGGAACGGTTTCTACTGCTCAGGGAGAATCCAAGTCCAGGCTGCATTTCGAACTCTGGCAGGGAACTATCGTTCAGAATCCTTCGAGCTGGTTGAATATTTAGGTTCTCTGCAAGCTTTCCGGAAAAGGGCTGATCAATATTCTGAATTTACAATTTCCAGGATCCGAAAACGAATATCAGATGTTGGTCGCAATTCTATGAATCAGATTTCTGGTTAAACTAACAATTACTCTGAATAGATTTAAACATCAGTTGAAAATCTTAAACTGGGTAAAATGTAAAAAAATCAGTCGATTTCCTACCTCTATCTTTGATATTCCGTGGCATATTATATCATTTCAATTTTATTTCCGAAATCAGTTTAATGGAGTAAGGATACTAATGTTTAAGATGTAAAATATTTATATTTAGTAAGTTATATTATATCTGATTATAAACTGTATCTCAACTAATTTCACTATTTTTAGAACTTTTATGTTAAAATAGGCATTATTGTGTATGGATTTGCCTTAACTTTGCGCACTACACAACGAAAACAGATACGTATTATGAGTAAAATTGGACCAACAGAAATAATTCTCATTCTTGCCATTGTGCTTTTACTTTTTGGCGGCAAAAAAATTCCTGAACTGATGAAAGGCATTGGAAAAGGCGTTAAAAGCTTTAAGGACGGGATAAAGGAAGAAGATACAGATACGAAATCGGATACCAATACCGGCAAATAGTACGATATCATTGCAGGAAACCCGGTAGCTTTATTATCTCTGACTCTTTGCAGGATATTTAATGCCCTGCTTAAAAGAACCTTCGGATACCAAAGCCTCCTTTTGTGTCGTTATACTTTTTGAACAACCGATTGTGCATTAATAATATGATAAGCACAATTCAAGGGTAGTGTTTGTTGTATTTTTAACAAAAGTTATATTCCATTCTTTAGGGATATAAAAAATGAATTTAAGCCATAAAGTTTGAGGAAATCAGGATGAATAAAACACTAAATCTGTTACTGGTACTTTTTTTCGGTATAACTGTGACATTAAAAGCACAGCGAGCCGGAGAATATAACTCTCCTACAAAATCATCCGGAGATATTGAGATGATTGGCGACAATTTTATAGTTGCAGCCATGGACAGCCTAAGCACGCTTAAATATTTTGAAAGCTCTGAGAACACAAAGTGCCTTTTAAACGAAAACAAATATAACTTCCTCCCGAATTTTACCCCCACCTATGCCGATTCGGTTTACTATTACCGCATGCAGAGGCTTGATGTAGGGTCTCCGATTAGTTTGATTTACAATCCCTATGTGCGGATGTTTATCGATATGTATGCGAATAAAAAACGGGGAACAACCTCGCGGGTACTCGGACTTTCACAAATGTATTTCCCGATGTTCGAGCAGCAGCTTGATAAATATAATGTTCCGCTCGAATTTAAATACCTGGCTATAGTTGAATCAGCTCTCAACGCCAAAGCCCGCTCAAGAGTGGGTGCCGGTGGATTGTGGCAGTTTATGTATTATACAGGCAAAGTATATGGCCTGGAGGTAACATCGTATGTTGACGACCGTAATGATCCGTTAAAGGCAACCATTGCAGCCTGCCGCCATTTTAACGATCTTTATAACATGTACCACGATTGGTTGCTGGTACTGGCAGCATATAACTCAGGTCCGGGTAATGTAAATAAAGCAATCAGACGCTCAGGAGGGAAAATGACTTTTTGGGAAATAATGCCCTATTTGCCTCGTGAAACCCGCGATTATGTTCCGGCCTTTATTGCCGTAAATTATGTGATGGCTTATTCGAATGAGCATAATATTTACCCGATAATGCCTAAGATACTATATCATGAAACTGATACTATTGCGGTAAGTCAGCCACTTACTCTAGGCATTCTGGCCGATAAACTCAGACTTGATATTTCAGAACTCGAATTTCTGAATCCTACTTTCCGAACCGGTTTTATTCCAGCTACACCCGAAAATCCATTCTTTATTCGTCTGCCCCAAAAATCAATAGCCGATTTTATTAATAATGAACCTTCCATTTATGCATATTACCAGTTAAAGGGGTATGATGCCAGCCAGTTTAAAGTTCAGGATAATTCGGATTATGATTATGTTGTGAAACGGGTAACGCACAAGGTTCGCAAGGGCGAAACTATTGCTACCATTGCGCGGCAGTACGATTGTTCTACCTCAGAAATTAAAAAATGGAATAAGCTGAAAAAGGCTTCAGTTTATAAAGGACAGGCACTCAAAATATTTGTGCAGGTTAAAGGACCTGCTGTAAAGGCAAAGTCCCCCAAAACTGTTCCTGTTACCCAGGATGTAGCCGAAACAAATGATACTCAAACTCAGGATCAGGTAGCAACAACAGTTGAAAAGAAATCGGTCGCTACAACTGTTAAACCACAGATTTACGTTGTTATGAAGGGCGAAAGCCTTGGTAAAGTAGCTGCTAAATACCATGTTACCACTAAAGAACTTATGGCATGGAATAATATGAAGGCACAGAATGTACTGATAGGTCAGAAACTAAGGGTGAATGCTCCCGGAAAATTCACTTCTGACGAAAGTGTTGCAGCTAATAAAGAACCTGAAAGCGGTAAACAAACTATTAAACAGAAACAGAAACTTGCGAATGCAAAATACCATGTGGTTAAAAAAGGAGAATTTCTGAATAAAATTGCAACTTCTTACGGTGTTTCACCCGTTGATCTTGTGGCCTGGAATGAACTGGAAACGAATAACCTCATTGTTGGCCAGAAACTCAGGGTAAATCAACCCGACACCGGTACAAATAAATCGGTTGCCCAGGAAACACCAGCCAAAGGCAAGGCCAATCAAATGGACAGGGATCTGAAACTGGTATATTATACCGTTAAATCGGGTGACACTCTTTGGAGCATAGCTCAGCATTATGATGGCATTACCATCGATCAGTTGAAGGAATGGAATAAAATATCAGCTAAGTCCGGGCTTAAAGTGGGTCAGAAAATTAAGGTTATTCTGCCGGCGGGATAAGAAATAAGCTTCAGAATTACCTGCTGCGAGTATGATTTCAATCAAAAGTAATTAAGAGATTGAAGTTTTTTAAAATGTTAAATGGAAAAGCTAGATATTCTCTGGCTTTTCCATTTAACATTTTATCTCAAAAGAGTTACCGCACCTCGTTTTATGCTTTGTTTTATCGATGGCTCCCTGCCAATTGAATAGCTGACAGCATAAACGTATAAACCATTGGGGCATGCAATTCCTCCGGAATTACCATCCCATCCTGTAAAAGCATCGGTTGAAGAATATATTTGCTGACCCCACCTGTTATATATTTTGATTTGGTATGAAATTAAAGTTCCAAGGATTACGGGTTTAAAGCTTTCATTTTTATTATCATTGTTTGGCGAAAAAGCATTGGGAAACCATAATTCGGAGCCGCATTCGCTGATCGTAATCGCATCCGTTGCCGGGCACCATTTATTATATACAGTTACCGAATAATCGCCGGGGAGGGTAACTTTCAAACTGCTTAGTTTTGAACCATCCGACCATTCATACCTTGGGAAACCAGTTCCCGGATAAAGAATTATTGAATCACCAGGGCATAAGAGTTGGTCATTTCCCAATGAAATCAAGGGGATAGGATTAACGGATAAATCAGTTGTAACAATACTGTCACATCCGGAAACGGCTTTCAAAATATCGGTAAAAATGCCTTGTGTTGTGTATTTATGCGCTCCTACAGTATAAATATCTCCATGGCAGATTGAAGGCTGCTGACTGGAATATTTTATTTGATTAACGGTTAAATGTGTTGTCACAAGGCTGTCGCAACCAAAAGCTGTTTTCAATAAATCGGTGTAGTTTCCTGGCGTTTGGTAAGAATGTGATCCGACAACGAACACCTCTCCATCACAAATTGCGGGATTTATTTCTCTTTTTTCGATGGAATTGACTTTCAGATTCGCTGTAATAATGCTGTCGCAACCTGTAACTGAACTTAAGGTATCTGAATATATTCCTGTAGATGTATAGCTATGAATCCCAACCAGAAATGTTTCACCGGGACAAATTTCCTGAACCAGGATGGTTCGCTTTATACTATTTACAACCAGGTTCGTAGTTATTGTGCTATCACATCCCAAATAGGTTTTCAGAACATCAGTAAACAAGCCAGTTGTTTTATAAACACTATTTCCGACTGCAAATATATCGCCATCGCAAATTTCAGGACTCAGAATTGTATGTTGAACTGGATTAACTGTCAGATTCGTAGTAATAATACTGTCGCAACCTGAAAAGGCTTTCTGGATATCTATATAAATTCCTGAAGTTGTATAACTGTGCATCCCGACAATAACTATTCCGCCCTGGCAAATTATCGGCTCTTGGGTGAATCGTTTAATAGGATTTACAGTTAGATTGGTTGTGATTATGCTGTCACAACCAGAAGTAGTTTTTAGGTAATCAGTATAAAAACCGGAAGTTGTATAATCTGAAAGCCCAACGGAATAGGTTTCGCCCTGGCAAATAATAGGATTTTTGGTGGTTTTGATTTCGGAATAAACATTTATTACAATACTGTCACAGGCCGAGGTATCACAGCTACTTTCCCAGCGGGCATAGTATGTGGTAATTTTTTGGGGAATAGGAACTTTGAACGGTGTATTTTTCCCAAGATAGTATAATCCTTCTTTGTCTGAATACCATTTTAAGGTGTCACCAACACCGCCAATTGCAGTAAGGGTAATACTGTCTGTATCTTTTATACAAATTTCATTTCGATCAGTTTGAATCGATGTGGGTTTTTTAATATAACAAGTATTTATTTTGAGAAGAAAAGCATCAGACTGACCATTCCAGCTGTCGTCAAAATAAGCATTATTGCCGTAATCAATAGTGTATGCCTTGCTACCAATAAACATTCCTACGGCAAATATTGAATTTTTACGATCAACTGTAATATCATTTGCAAAACCATAGTTTTCACTGCCATAATAAGTTGCCCATTCCATTTTACCCTCATCATTAAACATCAATAAATACCAATCTTGGTATCCGGTTTTTTGTGGTTGCCAATATTCTGAATTAAATGGTTGAGTTGGAAAATCATTGGATAAAGTCTGGCCCAGTATATAAATATTATTCAAATGATCTGCACAAATTGAAACAGACTCGTCTTCATCATTACCGCCAAAAGTCGTGGCCCATAGGCGTTGGCCGGAAAAATTAAATTTTACTATAAATGAGTCGAAAATTCCAATTTGTGTTGGATGATTGTATGCTCCTGCTAATGTCTGAGTTGGGAAATCCGATGATCTTGTCTTGCCTGTGATATAAACATTGTCAAGCTGATCTGTGCAAATTGAGTTCCCAAAATCCATGGAGTTTCCCCCATAAAAAGTTGCCCATTGCCTTATCCCTGTTACATTAAACTTGAGAATAAAAGCATTTGCATCACCGGCAAGGTCTCTTTGATTATATGCACTTGCAAGATACTGTACAGGAAAGTCTTTCGAACTGGACAATCCTGCAATATATAAATTATTCTGGTTATCAAAACCAATGGACGTACTGTATTCATCAAGATTTCCGCCATAGTATGTTGCCCATTGACGTTGTCCCTGACTATTGAATCTTAATATTATAACATCTTTTTCACCACCAATATGCGATTGATTGTAAGCACCCACTAATTCGCTTACAGGAAAAGTATTAGAACGGGTAGACCCTGTAATGTAAATATGATCTTGTTTGTCTATCCCAATAGAATAAGCAATTTCGTCTCCAAATGCGCCATAATAAGTTGCCCACTGTCGTATGCCTTGATAATTAAATTTTATGATATAAATGTCAAGCATTCCCGCCTGCTCGGTTTGAAGAAAAGAACCTGGTATACCTTGGGTTGGGAAATTGCGAGAATAAGTTGATCCTGTAAGATAAATATTATCCTGACTATCAACAGCAATTAGTGAATTATATGTATTCCCTTCCGCACCATAAAACGTAGCCCATTCTCTCTTCCCTTGGTTATTGAATTTTATAACATAAATATCAGAGTACACCGGTGGACCAGACTGCCAATATGCTCCCGTTATCTGCTGAAGCGGAAAATCTGCTGA
>JBBRYZ010000042.1:0-29287 GCA_038237165.1 Bacteroidales bacterium
TCTTCACTCTTCACTCTTCACTCTTCACTCTTCACTCTTCACTCTTCACTCTTCACTCTTCACTCTTCACTCTTCACTCTTCACTCTTCACTCTTCACTTACCCCTACTTCAACCCTTTAATCTCCATCTTCCTTAGTTTTGGCGCATAACCTGCTGTTGCCAGCACAGTCAGCACCGTCATTCCGCCGCCGAAAACTACAGAAGGAATAAGACCCATAATTTTTGCAGCAAGCCCTGACTCAAAGGAGCCTAATTCGTTGGAAGAACCTACAAAAAGACTGTTAACCGAAGCAACACGGCCACGCATTTCGTCTGGAGTATACATCTGCAATATGGTTCCCCTAATTATCACACTTACATTGTCGAACATCCCGCTGAGAGCAAGTAAGCCAAGCGAAAGGAAGAAATTTCCTGATAAAGCAAAAAATATGATACATACTCCGAATCCTCCTACAGCCCACAACAATTTAATACCCGACCGGTGAACTGGCGGGTGATAGGCAAGTATCAAAGCCATCACAACGGCTCCCAACGCAGGAGCAGCCCTCAGGAAACCCAGCCCTTGCGGTCCGGTATGCAGCACTTCGGAAGCAAAAACAGGAAGCAGGGCCACAGCACCACCAAATAATACACCAAACATATCAAGCGCAAGCGCTCCCAGTAAAACCTGGTGACCAAAAACAAATTTCAGTCCGGTTGTAAGGCTGGTAAATATTCCTTCTTTTGCTTCCCGCAATGGCAAAGCCATCGATTTCGAAGTATAAAAAAACGAAAGACTTAATGCAGAGAAGAAAACAACACAGATAAAAGCTGCGTGTATTCCTGCAAATCCATAAATCAATCCGCCTGCTGCCGGTCCCGAAACAGCGGCAAACTGCCAGACAGTACTATTCCAGGTTGAAGAATTGGCATACAGGCTACGAGGAACAATTTGTGCCATGTAAGCCGATTGGGCCGGATAAAAGAATGCCCTCGCCAATCCTGTGATCGCAATTACAATGTAAAGAGGTAATACACCAGAAGTTAAGTATAAGGTAGGCATAATAAAACTCATGTAAAGCAAAACAACAGCCGCTAAAACATAAACCGTTGCGGCAATAGAAATTATTGCCTTCCTGTTTACCATATCAGCAATATGACCTGCAAATAAAGCCATTGTAAGAAAAGGAATTGCTTCCGAAAGCCCGATAAGTCCGAGCGAAAACACATCATGAGTAAGATCGTAAACCTGCCAGCCAACAATTACACTTTGCATCTGGATTGCAAAAGTGAGAAAGAAACGACCTGAGATAAACCTGCGAAAATTGCCGATACGCCATACAGCATAAGCATCATTCGGATTGTGAAACAATTTTAATATACTCAACTTTTGGATTTCTGTTATATAACTGCCTCGACAAAGTTATTGAATTTGAAATAAACTGACAGGATTATTGGCAGTTGAACAAAATAAAAGCATAAACGATTTTCATTTTCAGCATACATGGTTAAAGCTATATCTAAGGTTCCCATTCGAAAAACAATGGCAGTCAGTGAAATGAAGATGTTTTGCATGCGTATAATTATAATCCGGAGGCAGAATTTCCAACAGAACATAATTATTGAACAACCAAATTAACATTTTCAAATTTCCCTTCCGTAATGTTGTAAACCATTCCCGACATATCTTCAGCCTTAAAGCTAAAAGTTCCGGAAATTTTCGAATTGGCAGCATTATATTGAGTAATTACAATCTCACCTTCTGGAGTTGCGCTAAAAAAAGTCGAACAATCAACACTTCCAATATTAACTGATCCCATATTATAATCTTTCATTTTATAAGTACCGGTGCCGCTGCCTATAAAATCAAGTGTTATCATTTCGGCAGCTGTAGCTCCCATGCCAGCAACACTGGAAGTATTTCCTAATGACTGATGGCTGGCCAAAGAATGTGTGGAAGTCCACAATTTCCCATTCACCTTTGCCGAAAAACTGGCAGTGGCTGTTGTTGCCTTATCATCTTTTTTACAACTGAATACCAGCATCATAAAGACTCCCAGGATTGATACTAAAATAATTTTTCTCATAATAATTGTTTGGATTTAGGTATTAATTGAATTTGGATTTAAAATCGCAATAAATAAAGAATTCAGAAATAATTTCAGATTTTTCCTTCTGAAATATTAATAAAACCTTCACCATTCCATACAGGCACTGCTTCCGAAGTATTCAGAAGGAAGCAATGTTTCAGATCTTCGAGCTGGCCAAGTTTAATGAGGCGCTGGTAATGATTAGCTTTTTTTACAGCTTCCAGCAATTTGTTCTCTGATGATTTCCAAAGTTTAAGAGCCATTTCAGATGCATCACAAACATGTATGAACTTTCCGGTTAGTTCAATAGATTCGGCAAGAGCACCGGCACAAAGTGTATCTTCGAGGCTAAAAGTATTTTTCCAGCCTGAGCAAAGAATGACAATATTTTTTCGTTGTCCGCTTAGCCATGCTGATATTGCACCCAAGTTGGCAAAAGAAGCTACTGCGATATTGCCTGATCTCTTTGCCATTTCCACAGCCTGTGTTCCGTTGGTTGTGGAATATGCCAGTTTCTTACCTTTTAAATTGCTTTTCAAAAACACCACCGGAGAATTCCCAAAATCTGCAAAATCGACTTTATTGCCATCACGTTCGGCAGCCGTCAGGTATCCTCTATTTTTAAAGTCGAGCAATTCATCCAGACCCGAAACAGGAATTACAGTTTCAACGCCACTGTCGAATGCGGCACAAAATGCAGTGGTGGCGCGCAACACATCAATTACTACAACAATATAATCATCAAAAGTTATACGGTGCTCAAATAGTGCAGGCGACAAAATAACCTCAATACTCTTCATGAAACAAATCTATAAAAAAATGCGCAGCCAATTTAATTAGCTACGCATTTAAATGCTCTAATTTTTCGGACAGAAGATTAACCTTTGTAAAAAGGCGTCTTCACCACTTGTGCTTTCAGCCCTTTATCGCGTATGCTGATAAATATTTCGCTTCCGGATTTCATATAAGCTTTGGGAACGTATGCCATTCCGATACCTTGCTTAACTGATGGACCCATGGTTCCGCTGGTAACAATACCAATTTTATTACCTTCTGCATCCACCACATCATACCCATGACGGGGAACTCCGCGGTCAACCATTTCGAATCCAACCAGACGACGTGATGTTCCTTCTGTTTTTTGTTTCAGAAATATATCTTTATTGATGAAATCTTTTTCATCCGTAAACTTGGTTATCCAGCCAAGCCCGGCTTCAATCGGCGAAGTGGTATCATCGATATCATTTCCATACAGACAATAACCCATTTCGAGACGTAGCGTATCGCGGGCAGCAAGGCCAATAGACTTGATTCCGAACTCCGCCCCGGCTTCCATAACAGCGTTATAGATCGTCACCGCGTCTTCGTTTGCCATATAGATTTCGCATCCGCCTGATCCTGTATATCCGGTTGTAGCAAATATCACATCTTTAACACCGGCAAAATCAAGTTTTTTGAAGGTGTAGTATTCCATATCAGTAACTACTGTCTTCGTTAGTTTCTGCATCGCTTTCAATGCAAGCGGGCCTTGCACTGCAAGTTGGGCAATTTCATCCGAAGCATTATACAGTATCGCACCAACTTTATTCTGGCTGATCATCCATTCCCAATCCTTTTCAATATTCGAAGCATTTACAACCAGGAGGTACGTTTCGGAATTTATACGGTAAACCAGCAGATCATCAACAATCCCGCCTTTGCCATTCGGCAAACACGAATATTGAACCTTTCCATCGTGAAGCGTCGAAGCATCGTTGGTAGTAACATACTGGATAAAAGCCAGCGCATTCGGACCTTTCACCCAAATTTCGCCCATGTGCGATACATCAAAAACGCCAAGTTTTGTGCGTACGGTTTCGTGTTCATCGTTAATTCCTGTAAACTGAATCGGCATATTATACCCTGCAAAAGGAAGCATCTTGGCGCCCAGAGCTTCATGAATGTGTGTAAAAGCAGTATTTTTCATGTAAATTTATTGATTTGATTAGTTTGTTATTCTCTTGAAATGTAGCGGAATCAGGCAATGCAAATATTTCTGAATATATTTTCCAGAGCTTCTTAGTAGCAGCAAAAGTAAGAAAATGGAATCATCCTAAGCCATTTACATTTATTAAGTTTCAATTTTTTTTTAGTGATTCTTAATTGCTCCGGGAGTTGAAAAATTATTGTGAATAAAATCACAATTTTTTAGATTCCCCATGCAACCATTTCAACCTTTAGAGTCCCTTTACTTTTTAAAACTACTTTAAAAGTTATCGCGTTTCCGGGTGGCTTTTTTCTACTTTTGCAGAAAAAATAAATATATGCTTAAAATTGGAGTTATTGGAGCCGGTCACCTGGGTAAAATTCACATCAAATGTATCAAAGAAATTCCGGAATTTGAACTGACAGGTTTTTTTGATACGGATAAATCAAATGCTAAAATAGTAGCTAATGAATTCGGAATCAGGAATTTTGATTCAATTGATGAGTTGATAGCCGCATCAGAAGTAGTTGATATTGTAACGCCTACCATAGCACATTTCGAACTTGCCGCCCGTGCATTAAAACAATTTAAGCATGTGTTTATCGAAAAACCAATAGTTACCACACCTGAAGAGGCGCTTAAATTGATTGATATAGCAGGCAAAGCAGATGTTAAGGTACAGGTTGGGCATGTTGAACGTTTCAACCCGGCTATGGTGGCAGCACTGCCGTTCATTGACAAACCAATGTTTATTGAGGTTCACCGTCTTGCCGGTTTTAATCCACGGGGTACCGACGTGCCGGTAATCCTCGACCTGATGATCCATGACATTGACATCATTCTGCATACCGTTAAGGCTAATCTCAAGACAATCAGCGCCAGTGGTGTAGCCGTTATTACGGATACTCCCGATATAGTGAATGCCCGGCTTGAATTTGATAACGGCTGTGTGGCCAATCTAACTGCAAGCCGGATATCGCTTACACCCATGCGTAAAGCCAGATTTTTTCAGCGGGATGCATATGTTTCGGTCGATTTTCTGAATAAAAAGACAGAAGTTGCGTTTCTTAAAAGTATTGACGGTGGAGAGGTAAATCCATTTTTACCTATTCTGGAACCAGGGAACGGAAGAGAAGCAAAGCAAGTTCATTTTGAAAGACCTCTGATTATCCCAACCAATGCTATACAAACAGAGCTTTCAAGTTTTGCTCATGCAATAATTTCAAATACCACTCCCGATGTAACAATCAACGACGGTTACAAAGCATTAAAAGTTGCTCACCAGATACTTGCAAAAGTTGAATATGCCATTAGCAAGCACAAACCAGACTTAAGTTAATAATAAAGAGTTAATAGTAATAAAGTAAGATAAGCATCAGAAAATTCACACCAATACATTCCGATCAATTGCTAACCCTGCATAATTTATTTTAAAAATGTAAATATGGGTTAACACAGGAAAACAGAATCATATTTTTAAACACTCATCATCAGATTCATTACATATAGTTAAGACATGATTAATGAGTAAAAAAGTACAAATTACAAAATTCGTGATTGCCGACCTGTTATCGGCTGCTTTTGCATGGGGTATCTTTTTCTTCCTGCGCAAGTCAGCTGAATTGCAGGCTGTACACGATACATTGCAAATTGTACTTAAGGATAGCAAATTTTACTCAGGTATTATTGCAATCCCGCTGTTCTGGCTCTTTTTGTACACACTCTCAGGCTCCTACCACAATATCTATCGGAAGGCCCGCATGAGCGAATTAGGTCAAACGCTTAAAATCACTTTTATCGGTGTCATTATTATTTTCTTTGCCCTGATTCTTGACGATGTTATCAACACCTACAAAGATTATTATCATCTGTTCATCAACCTGTTTCTGCTTCATTTTTTCATAACCGTTACATTCAGGCTTATACTCACTTCGCGCAATCTGTATAAGCTGAGGCGCCGTATCACAGGCTTCAATACAATTATTGTCGGGAGTAACGGCAATGCCATTTCTATTTATAATGAAATTGAGAGCCAGCCCAAGTCAGCATTTAATCGCTTTGTCGGATTTGTGCATGCCGTGGAATATCCAAGTTACAAACTCGAAAAATTTATTCCCAACCTGGGGCATTTCTCTAACTTACACAGGCTGATTCCCGAAATGAACATTGAAGAAGTGATCATAGCCACAGAGCGTTCCGAAAACAGAACCATCGAACAGATCATCTCTGAAATTGAAGATACTAACGTACTCATTAAAGTGATACCTGATATGCAAGACTTCCTACTGGGTACGGTAAAAACAACATCTATTTACCAGACTCCGCTTATACAAATGTCTTTTGACTTTTTGCCTCCCTGGCAGTTGAGCCTGAAGAGATTTATGGACATAATTCTGTCAGTTATTGCAATTGTAGTATTATCACCGGTCTATCTTTTTTGTATGATAGGCGTTAAAATGTCGTCGAAAGGCCCTGTTTTTTATACCCAGGAACGAGTTGGAATAAGGGGCAAAAAATTTATGATACCCAAATTCAGGACAATGATAACTGATGCTGAGAATGGCACACCTTTGCTCTCTTCAAAAAATGATATTCGGGTTACCCCTTTTGGTCGTATGATGCGAAAAACACGTCTCGATGAAATTCCCCAGTTTTTATCTGTTCTAAAAGGAGAAATGTCTCTGGTAGGTCCAAGGCCCGAGCGGCAGTATTTTATCGACCAGATTACAAAACGTGCTCCTCACTACCGCCTTTTGCTTAAAGTAAAGCCCGGTATTACCTCATGGGGACAGGTAAAATACGGTTATGCCGAAAATGTAGATCAGATGATAGAGCGCCTGAAATATGATATTCTTTACCTCGAAAACATGTCGCTCGCTATGGATATCAAAATAATGGCTTACACCTTGCTGACTGTGATGAAAGGAAGCGGGCAGTAGGCTGGGATACAGGGCTTGGAGCTTTGAGATAGGGAAATGGAGACAAGGAGAAAATCATTTAAAATTAAAAAAAATGAGAACCAGGTTCTTTCTAATAATCTTTTCGATAATTCTGATTTTAGGTTGTGAAAAGACAAAGTACGAAAGTACCGGCACAATAACCGGGGCTGATATGGCGATGTGTGTCTGCTGCGGAGGATATTTCATTGAAATCAGCGGAGTAAAATACCGTTTTGAAAAAACAGAATTACCGGCTGATTTCACATTCAAAGATGAACAATTACCCTTGAAGGTTGAACTGGATTGGAGCCTAAAAACAGAGAACTGCACCGGATTAAACTGGATTAAAATATCGAAAATAAGAGTAACGCAATGAAAATTATTAAAGTCCGAATTCTAACCTGCTACAATGTATTGATTACCGCATTAATGACATTGCTGGGCTTTGCAACAGCCTGCGAGCGTTTTCCCCGCATGGAATATGGCACGCCGCACGCAACGTTTATCACCAAAGGAAAAATAATATCTAATCAAGACAACAATCCTATTTCGGGAATTCAAGTCAGGATGATTGCTGATTCGAACAGTAGGGCGGTTGATTCAATAATCAGCGGAAGCGATGGAAGTTACCAGGTGTCCGACAAATTTGGATTTCCTGTTACTCATTCCTACACTATGCAGTTCAGGGATATCGATGGAGCAGCAAATGGCGAATTTCAGAATCTTGATACGGTTGTTGAGTTTAAAGATCCGGTTTTTAACGGTGGCGACGGGAAATGGTACGATGGCGAAACTCAGAAGGAATTCAACATTAACCTGAAACCTAAAAAATGAGCGTTTCAGATATTCCTTTCAGAAAGCTACTGGCTCTCAAACTGCATTCGCGGTACAAAAGGAATGTAACCAAATTACATACCCTTAATTATATTCTTTGGGAATGTACCCTTAAATGCAACTTATCCTGCAAACATTGCGGCAGCGACTGTAAAAAGGATTCCACTGTGGCTGATATGCCCATTAATGATTTCATAACAGCTATTGATCAGATTATTCCAATAGTCGAACCCAATGATACATTGGTAGTTTTTACCGGCGGTGAGCCATTGGTTAGGACTGATATTGAAGAAGCCGGCAAAAAACTTTACGACAGGGGTTTTCCATGGGGAATAGTAACAAACGGTTTTTTGTTAACCCGCCAACGTCTTAATTCGCTGATGAACGCCGGAATGCGATCAATAACTGTTAGTCTCGATGGACTGGAAGAATCACATAACTGGCTGAGAGGAAATGCCAGGAGTTTCGAAAGAGCTTTTGCAGCTATTAAAATGCTGGCTCAAATCCCTGATTTAAAGTACGATGTAGTAACTTGTGTTACGCAGAAGAATTTTAAGGAATTGCATCAATTAAGAGATTTTCTGATCGAAAATGGAATTCAGAATTGGCGGATTTTCACCATTTTCCCTATCGGGCGTGCAAAAAAAAATGAACTGCTACAGCTTTCCCCTTCAGATTTCAAGTTACTTTTCGATTTTATTCAGCAAACACGAAATGAAGGTGAGATAATACTGAACTATGGCTGCGAGGGTTTTCTCGGGAAATATGAAGGTGAAGTGCGCGACAATTTCTTTTTCTGCAGGGCCGGGATAAACATAGCCTCCATTCTGGCAGACGGTTCAATTTCTGCTTGCCCAAACCTGAGAGACAATTTCATTCAAGGCAATATCTATAAAGACAATCTGGCAGATGTGTGGATGAACAGGTATGAGAAATTCAGGGACAAAAGCTGGACCAGAACAGGGAAATGTGCCGGTTGCGAATTTTACCAGTACTGCGAAGGCAACGGAATGCATCTGCGCGATGAAAAATCAGGGGAACTCTTATTCTGTCATCTCGAAAGAATTGAAGAAGGTGCGAAAGATCAGTCATGTTCGTTAAATTGAAAAAATGACCAATAGTTAACATTCTCAACAATTGAAGATACAGTTCTTAGAAAAATATTACGGGAATTAACCAAAATCCTGATTACCTAACAAGCCATGAAAAATCTTTTCGAATTTATATCGTGTATAGCAGTTTTATTGCTTTTGGCTGCATGCACAAAGGACGAGTCAGCTGCTGTTCCCATGGCGGGAGATTACCTGCCGATGCAGGCAGGCAATTACTGGGAGATTGAACATACCCCAAAAATAATCATTACGGGAACAAAGGTAATTGACAACAAAACTTATTTTGAATTCATACAGGCTATGGACACCACTTATTACAGGAATGAAAACGGGAAAATATATGCAAGAAATATTGCCGGGGCCGAATCCGTAAAATTTGATCTTACCGCCAATGTGAACGAAACATGGACCTATAATTCAGGAGCTGAGTGGATTGTAAAAATGGTAAGTAAAACAGATACATTATTGATTAATCACACAAAAGTACCGAATTGTTACCATTTCTTTTTTGATATACCAAGTGCAGCGGATGAAGAGCATGGTATCTGGCTGGCGCCGGGAATAGGATTCATTAAGCTGGATTGCGGGTTTTGCCCCTACCCTTTCCTTAACCTTGAAAAAGCCAACATCAACAAAGAAGAAATTACTTTCCGCTGATTTTCAATGTCAAATTCTTAATTTCAGATTTGATTTTCAGAGAGCTCCGCTTTCGATCATCAGAACTATACGTTCAATATCCGCATCTTCGCCGAGCGGATCATACCTTGCTTTCAGGTCGTACCCGAATAAGCGGGCAAATGACTGGTAAAAGAAAGCTCTGAACTTTCCCCTGAAATCTTTAACGATATCGTATGAGCTATTGCTGGTTTGCCTGTCGATCAGTTTCAATAATATTTTTCCCTGCGAAATAGTAAGATCCCTCAATTCCTTGCCAAACTGTGCTTCAATCTCATCCTCCGCTTGCTTCATCATGGCTTTCTGGACTTTCTCGTTTTTAACATTGGCTATTTTCTGATTGTACTCAGTAAATTTAATACCGGCCAGCCTGGCATAAGGATAAGCCTTTTTAACATTCCGTACCAGACGTTCCCATTGCCTCGATTCGGCCGGGCTATGGAAAGATTTATTTCCCCATATCTGTACCTGTGAGGCATACAGCACAGGAACTGTATCGCCATCCACTACAATGGTCGAACACCGATAGCCATTGGTATCGTGCGGATTGATGATTGTTTGTGCAGAAATCAGGAAGGGTACCAGAGCCAGTAAACCAACCAAAATGAACCTCATAGTACAGGTCTTTTTTTGAAGTGATTCAATAATTATGCCGTAGTTATAACAGTTGCAAAGGCATTATTATTGGATGGCTTTACAAATTAATCAGATATTACATTCTGAAACGCAGAATCAGGCAACTTTAAGCCTGGCAATATTAGTTTTACCAAGCTTTTCGGCCGCATAAGCACGATCGATGATCAGATCGGAATGCTTTGTCTGCGAAGGAATATCAAACATGGCATCGGTAAGAATGGCTTCGAGAATGGAACGCAGGCCACGAGCACCGGTGCGGAATTCGAGGGCTTTATCAACGATATACTCATACACATCATTCGTGAAAGTAAGTTTAACATTATCCATTTCGAACAGGCGAACAAACTGTTTAATCAGTGCATTCTGCGGTTCGGTAAGGATGCGTATAAGTACTTCGCGGCTCAATGGATTAAGGTAAGTTACCACCGGGAATCGGCCTACCAGTTCGGGAATAAGCCCGAAGCTTTTTAAATCCTGAGGCGCCACGTATTGCAACAGGTTGTGACGATCAATAACATCTCTTTCGCGATCGTTGCTGTAACCGATAATATTGGTTTGCATACGGGCGGCTATTTTCTTATCGATGCCATCGAATGCACCTCCTGATATAAACAAAATATTGCGGGTGTTAACCAGTATCATTTTTTGTTCCGGATGCTTACGGCCGCCCTGAGGAGGAACATTTACATCGGCGCCTTCGAGTAGTTTAAGCAAGGCCTGCTGAACACCTTCGCCCGATACATCGCGGGTTATGGATGGATTATCGCTTTTGCGCGAAATTTTATCAATTTCATCAATAAAAACAATTCCTTTTTCAGCGGCAGCCACATTGTAATCGGCGGCCTGAAGCAGGCGGCTAAGAATGCTTTCAACATCCTCTCCCACGTAACCTGCTTCGGTTAATACTGTGGCATCGGCAATGCAGAATGGAACCTGTAACAAGCGGGCAATAGTGCGCGCCAACAAAGTTTTACCGGTACCGGTTTCGCCTACCAGAATAATATTGGATTTATCAATTTCTACTTCATCCTTACCCTTTGCAGGCGGCTGATTGATACGTTTGAAATGATTATAAACTGCAACTGCCAATACGCGTTTTGAGTCATCCTGACCGATAACATATTTATCCAGGTAAGCTTTGATCTCCTGCGGTTTCGGAGTTTCGAGTGCCTTTGCATCGCTGATCTTTGTATGCTTGATTTCCTCACGCATAATATCCTTGGCCTGGTCAATACAATAATCGCAGATATGCGCTTCGAGGCCGGCTATCAGTATATTGGTTTCGCGTTTTGGTCGTCCGCAAAAAGAACAGCGTTCTTCTTTTTTTGTCATAATCACTATTTTTAAATCCCTCCTTATTGCTCAAGACAATAAAAGGAAGGTAATGGTATCAGTACTACTATAATATTAATATCCATTCATGTGCAAAGTTATATAAAAATCCGGCAAAAGTGGAAATATATTCAACTTTTGCCGGATTAACAATATCTGTTAAAGGCTATTTAATATCCTTAACTTCTCTTACCAACAGCTCATCAATCATTCCATATGCTTTGGCTTCTTCGGCGGTCATCCAGTAATCGCGGTCCGAATCCTTTTCAATTTTCTTAAAAGTCTGTCCGCTATGGGAAGCAATGATATCATATAATTCCTTTTTCAGTTTCAGAATTTCACGGGTCGTGATCTCGATGTCCGAAGCTTGTCCTTCGGCACCACCCATAGGCTGATGGATCAGAATACGCGAATGCCTCAGAGCCGTGCGTTTCCCTTTCTGACCGGCACAAAGCAGAACAGCGCCCATTGATGCAGCCATTCCTGTACATATTGTAGCCACATCGGGAGCGATATATTGCATAGTGTCATAAATCCCCAAACCGGCATAGACTGAACCTCCGGGAGTGTTCAGATAAATCTGGATATCGCGTTTCGAATCAACCGACTCGAGAAAAAGTAACTGCGCCTGTATTATGTTGGCAACATAATCATCAATCGGCACTCCAAGGAAAATAATACGATCCATCATTAAACGTGAGAAAACATCCATGGTTGCAATATTCAGCTGGCGTTCCTCTATAATGGTGGGCGAAATGTATCCCTGTGAGATTGTTGCGTACCTGTTGAGTGAGGTACTGCTGATACCGCGGTGTTGAACGGCATATTTACGAAATTCGTTGTGCATGTTCATAGTTTAGTGTTTTTCGGCATCTATTTTAATAAATTCGTCGTAACTGATTTCTTTTTCGTTCAGTTTAACCTTCGATTTAACGTATGCAGCAACACGCTGACCGTATAATGAATCAACTATGCGGCGTACTTCTTTAGGTTTATCT
This sequence comes from Bacteroidales bacterium, assembly GCA_038237165.1. GTDB lineage: Bacteria > Bacteroidota > Bacteroidia > Bacteroidales > UBA4417 > UBA4417. Next base: position 12,563 of record JBBRYZ010000042.1, read on the forward strand.
TTCAGGAATGAGTCGGCAATACTTTCGAGTCTTTCCGTCAGGTCATCGGTGAGCGGCATGGTGCGCCAGCCCTGGAGGTAGTAATCCTTAACGTAATCCTTGATTTCCTGATCACCAACTTCGATGCCTGCTTCGTGGATGATCTTGTTTTCTATCAGTTGCCATTTCATGCTTTCGGCATATTTACTGTAATCGCGTTCGATAGCTTCGGCTGTGAGTTTGCCTTCATTGCTTTCGATGAGCCAGCGTTTCATAAATTCATCCGGCAGTTCAAGATTTACTGCCTTAACAAGTTCTTCCTGCATGTGGTGAGCAAAAAGATGATCGCTGTCGGCTACAAATGCTTTTTCCGATTCTTCCCTTACCTGGTTACGGAAAGCTTCTTCCGTTTTAATTTCGGATGCAGGGAATACTTTATCAAAAAATTCTTCATTCATTTCGGCTGGACTCATGGTGCTGATTTCGCTGATAGTGAAACTGAAATCAGATTCCATTTCTTCAACTTCAGCTTTGGTAATACCAAGCATAGAAGAAGCTTCTAACGCATTACCGGTTGCTTTCAGTGGATTGAAAACCACAACATCTCCTACTTTGGTGCCAATCAGTTTACCCTTTACATCTGCATCAGCAATCAGATCGATTGTAACTTTAGACGAGTGTTTGATTCCTGCTTCGAGTGCATTTCCTTCAGCATCGAGCTGAACAAATTCGCCGAAAAGAATATCTTTTTCTCCTGCAACTTCCGGATTGATCATGTTTCCAAAACGTTCGCGCATATCGTCCACGTATTTGTCAATCATGGTATCGTCCACTTTTATCACGTGGAAATCAACTGCAACTTTATCATCCAGCACAAAATCGAATTTTGGAGCCAGACCCAGATCGAAGAAAAATTCAATATCCTGTCCTTCTTTCCAGTCGAATTCAGGAGTCAATGTTGTGTTAGGCAATGGCTGTCCAAGTATATCGAGTTTTTCGTCTTCGATGTATTGTTGCAGTTTGCCGGAAACCAGTTTATTGACCTCTTCAGCGAATACGGCGCCTCCGTATAGTTTTTTGATCATACCAAAAGGCACGTGTCCCGGACGAAACCCCGGTACATTAGCCTTGCGCTGGTAATCTTTTAAAATCTTTGTTACACTATCATTGTGGTCAGTGGCGCTGATCACCATTTTGATGGTTGCGGTTAATTCGCCGGTATTTTCCCTGGTAATTTCCATGGTAATAAAAAAGATGAGTTTAAATATTCCGTATTAATTTGATTATCTGATACTTATTATCGAAGCAAATGCACGTCAAATAAGTTTGCAAAGGTAATTTTTTTAATGATTTATTTAACGAAAACTGATAAATAATGTTGATATAACACCACTTATGGCAGATTGTTAACAATAGTCGGGAAAATGGATTGAGTGCTGAACATCAAAAGCTTTCGCATTGCTGTAAATTGTCAGGACAAAGCTATCATTCAATTTCAATATTGTATTTATCCAGCAAACCTGTAACTCCCAATCTTGAGAACCGGGCTTTTTTGATACGGTTTCTTTCAGGATCAAATGAATAATTGAATGATGTGGTGAAATCTGCTTTTTCGAGATTGGTATTGTAAAATACGGTTCGTTGCAAATCGCAATTATCAAAAATTGAATTTGATAAGTCGGCATCTGTGAAATCGGCCTCCTGCAGGTTGCAGTTATTGAACTTATATTTCTTGAGTTTAAGCTTGTAGAAAACGGACATTTTCAAAACGCAATTCGCAAAACTTACCGAAAACAGAAAACTGTTGCATTCCTGGAACTGGATTCCAAGTAATTTGCTGTTCAGGAAACTGATATCATTAAGTGTTGTATTCCTGACTTTAACCAGGCTCAGATCGCAACCATCGAATTTGCATTCAATAAATTTATAATTGGACAAATCGATATTATAAAAATTACAGTTTTTAAAAATGCAGTTTTCATATTCACCTCTTGGCAACATGGAGGTTGTATAATCAATTTTCTCAAAAATCTTGTTAGTCCAATCTAAACCCATTATCAATACGTTCTAAGTTTCATTTCAAAGATAAATTTTTAGCGGAATAGTCTATTTATTAGAAATTGTATTCCCCCGAATTCCCTTTTTCCCTTTTGAAGCTAAAAGTAAAAAAGCCGCTTTTCAGCAGCTTTTATTCAATCAGTGCGGATGAAGGGACTCGAACCCATACGTCTCTCGACACCAGATCCTAAGTCTGGCGCGGCTACCAATTACGCCACATCCGCAGTTGCATATTGTGGCGCAAAGGTAGTATTATTTTCGGGTTGGCAAAATATCCGCTTCAGATTATTTCAGCGAATCAAGCGCCGATTGATAATCAGGTTCATTGGCAATTTCAGGAACCAACTCAGTGTGCAGAATAGTACCATCGGTATCAACAACCACAACTGAACGAGCCAACAAACCTTGTAATGGACTGTCTGTAATCATGACACCGTAAGCTTTACCGAAGGCGTTGCCTCTGAATTCAGAAGCTGAAACCACATTGGTAATAGCCTCGGCAGCACAGAAACGTCCGTGTGCAAAAGGAAGATCTTTCGAAATACAGATTACGGCTGTATTGTCAAGTTTGGCTGCATCCACGTTAAAGTGCCGTACCGAAGCAGCACAAGTTGCCGTATCAAGGCTTGGGAAAATGTTTAATACCAGGCGTTTGCCTGCAAAATCAGTATTTTTTATATCTGATAAATTGGTTCCGACAAGCAAAAAATCAGGTGCTTTGGATCCTACTTTTGGTAATTCCCCGATCGTGGTAACAGGGCTTCCGTTTAAAGTTACTTTTGACATGTTGATTGTTATTGATGATTATTTATAAGAAAGAATATTTCTTTGTTTGTTTCAATGTTTCAGGGTTTCAATGCTTCGCGTTCAAGGGTTCAATGCTTCGCGTTCAAGGATTCAATGCTGTTGTTTAAAGGTTAAATTGTCACATTATCACATTATCGAATTCTCACATTATCAAATTATCACATTATCAAATTATCGAATTGTCAAATTATCACATTGTCAAATTGTCAAATTCTTCAACTCTCCCCTACGCAACTTACTCCGTATTACTAACAGCTCTGCGCTTCAATTGTTGCCCCGGTTTCAGGTTTTTATTCAGCGCGCGGTAAAGTGTTTCCTGAATTTGTGTGCGAGTGCCCAACTGTACCAGCCTGTTAGGTTCGGCATCAGGATTTACTCGGTTCGAAAGAAAAACAATAATTAGATCATTATCCGGATCGGCCCACAGATAAGTGCCGGTAAATCCTGTATGTCCGAAACTGTTGGCGGAGGCTTCCTCACAAGCTGGCCCGGGTTCTGACGGAATCAGTTGCGGCTTATCAAATCCAAGTCCACGGCGATTTCCTTTAAACTGTCTTTTAGTAAACAAAGCAACCGTTTCAGGTTTAATGTATTGCGTGCCACCATATGAACCATTTTGAATCAACATCTGCAAAAGTACAGCCATATCATTCGATGTACTGAATAATCCGGCGTGGCCGGCAACACCACCAAGTATAGCAGCCGCCTGATCGTGAACATCGCCCTGAATCAATTGGTGCCGGAACAAGGTATCATTTTCAGTAGGCATAATCCGGCCCAAAGGAAATTTATCGCGGGGATGAAAGGTAAGCGTTGTCAATCCAAGTGGTTTATAAAACTCTTCATCCATATATAGATCGAGACTTTTACCGGTAACCTGTTCCACAAATTGCTGCATCAGCAGAAATCCAAGATCGCTATATTGATATTCCTTTTTATTTGAAAGCGGAGAATTTACAACGGAATCAAGGATTTTCTGCCGGTAATCTTTGCGGAGATACATGCCTTCCGCAACCCTGTAGGGGAAATTTTCGGAAAAGGATTTACTGTACAGCGTGCTGTCAGGATAAGCGTTTTTTAAAGTCTTAAGGTAAAATGGAATCCATGCTACCAGTCCTGCCTGATGAGTCATTACTTCGCGGATTGTAATTTTCTTTTTGTTGCTGTTCTCCAAATATTTCAATGTTTTTGAAAGTGGCTCATCCAGATCTACCAAACCCTGGTCATACAGTTTCATCACTGCCAGTGTGGTGGCTGCCACTTTTGTTATGCTGGCAAGATCATACAAATCATCATTTTTTACAGGCTGTTTGTGCAAATAATCGCTGTAGCCAAATGCTTTGCGATATATTACATTCCCGTTTTTAGCAATCAATACCTGGCAACCGGGATAGGCTTTTTTGTCCAATCCTATTTTTACAATTGAATCAACAATGTCAAGATCAGAAGCATGCAATCCCTGATCATCATAAGGATTATAGCGCAAACGCCCAGCTGTGCCGGTGATAAGTCCGGAATGTGCCGGAAAAGTACTGTTAATCCCTACCGGAAGTTGTCCGCTGGCAGAAGAAGCGCCGAAAATCATTTGTGCAACAGCATTGTAAGCATCGTCATTATCCTGGTACGCAACAACCAGCGCTTTGGCCTTGTCAATGTTCCTGAAAAGATTAACGCTGTATGGAAGCGTAAATAAATTAAGAATACATGATTTCGATCTCAAAAGTGAATCAACCAAAGCAATGGTTACATCCGATATTCCGAAATTTCGCGACGGTGCAGGTATAGTATTATTTATGCCAATAATTACCAGATTATATCCTTCAAATGCTTTATAAACAGTGTTAACAGACTGTTTGCTTGCGTCCTTAGGCAGAGTATAATGAGCAGCTTTTGTATAATCACTTATACGTTGCTGAAACATCTTTATACCCGTATAACCAATCATTAAAGTAGCAATTTTGAGAGTATCCGGGCTTTTAATCGGAAGCACGGTACTCTTATGACCTGGCAAACTGTCGTTTTTCAAAACAGTGATTGCATTCCTGTATAGTTCAAGATTCAGGTTTTCGTCCTGTGGTTTATGAAGATCGTTGTAAAGATTTGTTAAATTAACGGGTTGATAATTATAGAGACCGGCTTTATATTTATAAGCCAGAACTTTTTTACAATGAAATTCAAGGTCATTTTTCGAATACCATCCGCTGTCAATTGCCTGTGCAACAACTTCAATCGTTTTCTCAACCGAAACTGAAAGCAAAAGCACATCATTTCCTGCTTTTAACGCGCGAAGTTCAACCAAACCGGGACCATCGTAATTGGAAACACCTTTCATATCAAGAGCATCTGTAATTATCAACCCATTAAAATTCATTTTCTTACGCAAAAGGGAATCAACTACCAATGGCGACAAACTCGAAGGAATGTTTTTAGTGGAATCCAATGCAGGTATGTTCAAATGGGCAACCATCATCCCATCCAGCCCGGCATTTATAAGTTCCCTGAAAGGATATAAATCAAGCGTATCAATTGTCGCGGGGGAATGGCCAATATAAGGCAGTGAGTGGTGCGAATCGGTATCGGTATCGCCGTGGCCGGGAAAATGTTTTGCAACCGTAATAATACCTCCTTTCTGCAATGCTTTCATATAAAGGATAGCTTTCCGGGCAACATCATCCTTATGTTCTCCGAAAGATCGGATATTGATAACTGGATTTGCAGGATTACTGTTTATATCAGCAACCGGAGAAAAACTGATGTGAACTCCCATCCGCCGAAGCTGCGAAGCGGCAGCAAGGCCGAATTCAGAGATAAGCTGCTCATTTCTCATAGCTCCGAGTGTCATCTGGCGGGCAAATGAAATAGTGCTGTCGAGTCGCATCCCTAGCCCCCACTCGGCATCCATGGAAATAAGAAGCGGCGTAAGAGCCAGTTTCTGGTAATAATTAGTAAGGATAGCCTGCCGCACCGGTCCGCCCTGAAAAAAGCATAAACCGCCGATGTCATATTTATTTATCAAACGGCTTAGCTGACGAATTTCCAAAGAATCAACATTAGCATAAGCACGTAGCATAAATAACTGACCGATGCGTTGCTGTGGTGTAAGGGCATTATAAACCGAATCGACCCACTGCTGTTCTGTCCTGATTTTTCTGCTTGCAACCTGTGCCTGAACTGTTAAACAGACCGTCAGGAAAAGTATTAATGCTGTAAATTTGTATTTCAATATTTTTGTAAAAATCATCAAAAAGGTCTTAAAAAAGCTCAAAAAGGTTGATTTACCCGGCAGAGTATGTTACACTAACGACAAGAAAGCTGAAATGTTTCCCAAAATTATTAACATTACAAACAGTTATCACTACAATGGTATAAATTAGCTAACTATTTATAAACAATGTACGGGCAATGTTTCCTGAACTTTGAATCATAAAAAGAGGAATTGTGCGTTGTTTGAAGAAAGGTTTAGGATTTAGGGTTTAGGGGCTGGGGAAGAAATATCTTCAATGGGAAATGCGTCAAACACAAATCAACTCTAATTATCCTTTTCAAAAAGAAGAGGAATCCACATACCGGTTCAATTTTTAATTAAAAAAAACAAATATTGAAAGCAGCAGCGATTAACAAAATCCGGTTTATTTCAACGGCTATATTGCTGCTGTTAGTCTTAACTTCGTTTGCTCAAATCCAGCCGCCTGAAACAAAAAAAACACCTCCAACCACCCGCATACTGTTTATTTTTGATGCTTCACAAAGCATGCTTGGCCGGTGGCAGAGCGATACAAAATTCAATATTGCCAAGCGAATAATTTCTGAAATGCTGGACAGTATAGCTGACTTGAAAAACACCGAATTTGCACTCAGGGTATACGGACATCAGTACCAGTTCCCGCCTCAGGTATGCACCGATACAAAACTTGAAGTTCCTTTTGCGCCGGGAAATGCCGGAAAGATAAAAAGCCGGCTCAGGACAATAACACCAAAAGGTACAACGCCACTGGCTTTTTCGCTCGAGGAGTCAGCAAAAGATTTTACGCCTTGCAGCAACTGCCGGAATATTGTAATTCTTATTACCGATGGACTCGAAGAATGTAGCGGCGATCCTTGTGCGGTATCAAAAATGCTGCAAAAAAATGGGATTGTTCTTAAACCGTTTATCATCGGGATAGGGCATGATTTCAATATGGCATTTAATTGTGTAGGAACATATTTTGATGCCACTAAAGAAATAGACCTGCGGAAAGCGCTTGAGGTGGTAATTTCACAAGCTCTTAATTCCACAACCATGCAGGTAAACCTGCTGGATGAATCCGGAAAGCCAACCGAAACTGATGCGGGAATGACTTTTACAGATGTATATTCGGGAAAAGTAAAATATAATTTTATCCATACTATGAATAACCGCGGGCTACCTGATACACTGGTAGTTGACCCACTTATGACTTATCGCGTGGATATTCACACTTTGCCTCCGGTATCCATTGACACACTGCGTATCACACCCGGAAAACATACCGTAGTTGCTGCCGATGCACCTCAGGGATACCTGCAGTTGAAAATGGCAGGAGTGAGCAATGCGTCCAAAGGATTGCAATGTATTGTTCGAAAAAGCGGTTCATTCCAAACCTTGAATGTGCAGAATTTCGGGGAGACCGAGAAGTATATTACTGGACGATACGACCTTGAAGTACTATCTTTGCCACGCATCATGCTTAATGAAATAGATATCAGCCAGAGTCGTACCACAACCATCGAGATACCTGAACCTGGGATTGCTGTTTTCCGCAAATCGTTCAACGGTTACGGAACTATACTGCTAAACGATAAAAATAAGCTTACCCGCATTTATGAACTGAATGAAACGCTTACTCTCGAAACACTATACCTTCAGCCGGGAAGTTACCGTGTAGTTTTTCGTCCTAAAAACTCTCGCTCAACCTTATACACAGTTGAACAAAGTTTCGTGATTGAATCGGGTAAAACCACCGATATCCAACTGTATAAATAGCAAGAAAAATCATAAATACATTCCCACAACGCAATCAACATCTCCGGGCAGTTAAACCTTTGCAGACAAACGCAGTCATACATTAGTCAATAACCTGAAACTTATTTAGCTCCCTGTACTACTCATGCCAGAATATACTGACAATGAATTAGTTGAACTTTTTCGCGATGCAGACAAAAAGCATTACGCCTTTAATTTATTGGTGAGGAAGTATCAGGAGAAGATCTATTATTTTGTGCGACGGATGGTGATTGATCATGACGATTCGGATGATGTGGTTCAAAATATATTTATTAAAGTATGGAATAACCTGGGTTCCTTCCGCGAGGATTCCAAATTATTCACCTGGCTGTATCGCATTGCAGTTAACGAATCATTGAGTTTTCTGAAAAGCAAGCAACTCCGCTCCTATTTATCTTTATCCTCACCCGAAGCTATGATGGTAAAGACGTTGCATGATGACAACTATTTCGACGGACCGGAAATTCAGCGTCGCTTAAGTGAGGCAATAATCAGGCTACCCAAAAAACAGCAATTGGTTTTTAATATGCGGTATTACGACGACCTGAGTTATGAAGAAATGTCTAATATACTGGGTACATCAGTGGGAGCGTTGAAAGCTTCATATCATTTTGCCGTAAAAAAAATTGAAGATTTCGTAACATCAGTTTAAACTTTAACAGATTGTTAATGTCTTACATATATCATGAAAACGAAACAAAACATATCAAATCAAGCTAATAACCCTGAACAACTTTCGCCGGTGCTGGAGCAACTGAGGAAAGAAGTAGGCGGGTTTAAAGTTCCTGATGGTTATTTCGATTCACTGAGTCCACGAATTGTTGATGTTATAAACAGTCAACACCATAGTTCATTAACTAATTCTCGGGTTCCTTTATTCCGAAAACCTTGGGTTTGGGCTCCATCTTTAGCTACCGTGGTGATTGCGTCTTTATTGATTTTTGTAGTTCCGGCCAAGAAAGATACTATAATACCGGCTACTGACGAATGGACAGAAATCAATATGGCTTATGATCCGTCATACGCCCACGAAGCTATGTTTTTGGAAACAAGCAACATTGAAACCGGGCTTGAAAACAATGCTATTGATTTTAGCAAATCTACTTACCTAACCGGACAAAACGAACCTAGTCAGGAGGAAATGGCAAAATTTTTGAAAGAGCATGAATATGATGCTAACCTTTTAAATGAATACTAAACTAAAAAATATGAAAACTACTTTTGTGAAAGCTTTAAGTACAAGTTTTATTATGATGCTTGCATTATTGTGGCAGGTTAACCCGGCAATCGCCCAAAGAGACAAAGATGGTCGTCACGGTGCAAACAGCGAAAAGATGGAAGCACAACACGTTGCATTTATAACACAGCAACTTTGTCTTACTCCCGAAGAAGCTAAAAGTTTCTGGCCATTATATAATGAATACGATGCCAAACGTCATGAACTGAGAAAATCATTCAAGCAAACCGGTGATTTGAGTAAACCGGATTTTGACAAAATAACTGAAAAAGAAGCTTCAGAAATGCTGGATAACCAAATTATTGAGTCTCAAAAGTTTTTAGATCTCCGGAAAGAATATCATGCTAAATTCAAAGCTGTACTTCCTGCAGTTAAAGTATTGAAATTGTATAATTCAGAACGTGAATTTCAAAAAATGCTGATGGATAAGATGCATACCAAAAATCCTAAACAACCTGCTCCTAAAAAGTAAGTTATTAAAGTAATGAGCTAAAAAGAAGGCTGACAAAAATGTCAGCCTTCTTTTTTTTATGTTCGAATGCTTGTTATGAAATTCTAGCTATTCATCGAAATCAGGAATTCCTCATTGGTGTTTGTGAATTTCATTTTATCTCTCAGGAAGTCCATAGCTTCAATCGGATTCATATCAGCCAGGTGATTGCGAAGAACCCACAGGCGCTGAAGTACATCTTTTTCGAGCAACAGGTCATCGCGGCGGGTACTTGATGCTACGATATCAATAGCAGGGAAGATGCGCTTGTTTGAAAGTTTGCGGTCGAGCTGCAATTCCATATTACCGGTACCTTTGAATTCCTCAAAAATAACCTCGTCCATACGCGAACCGGTTTCGGTAAGTGCTGTAGCAATGATTGTAAGCGATCCGCCGTTTTCTATCTGACGTGCTGCGCCAAAGAAACGTTTTGGTTTCTGGAGCGCATTTGCTTCAACACCACCCGAAAGTACTTTTCCCGAAGCAGGAGCTACAGTATTGTAAGCCCTTGCCAGACGTGTAATTGAATCGAGAAGTATAACCACATCATGACCACATTCGGTAAGGCGTTTTGCTTTTTCGAGTACCAAATTGGCAATTCGCACATGGCGATCAGCAGGTTCATCAAAAGTGGATGAAATAACCTCTGCCTTTACATTGCGCGCCATATCGGTAACTTCCTCCGGACGCTCATCAATCAGCAAAACAATAAGGTAAGCTTCGGGATGATTATAGGCAATTGCATTTGCAATTTCCTTGAGCAGTACTGTTTTACCTGTTTTGGGCTGGGCAACAATAAGTCCGCGTTGTCCTTTGCCAATAGGGCTGAAAAGATCAATGATACGTGTACTCAGACTTGAGCCCGGATGACCGGTAAGTTTGAATTTCTTTTCAGGAAATAAAGGCGTAAGATAATCGAATGGAATACGATCGCGAATTTCCTCGGGGAGTTTACCATTGATATTTTCGACTTTTACAAGAGGAAAATATTTTTCGCCTTCTTTTGGCGGGCGGATGGTACCTTTAACGGTATCTCCGGTTTTAAGTCCAAAGAGTTTTATCTGCGATTGCGAAACATAAACATCATCAGGTGAACTAAGGTAATTATAGTCCGACGAACGAAGGAAACCATACCCATCGGGCATCATTTCGAGAACGCCTTCGCAGGAAACAATTCCTTCGAATTCCCATGAATAATCTTCACGTGCAGGTTGTTGCGGAGTTTGTGGTTTGCGGTCCTGGCGATCATTGCGTTCCTGCCTGTCGTTACGGCCATATCGCATATCGCGCGAAATATCATTCGGACGGGCCTGTTCGCCCTGGATATTCCCGTTTTGCACAGGAATTTCATCCGAATCTTCTTCCTGCACTATTTCGTGAATAGTAAGTACCTCAACATCCGGTTCCTTGAAATCGAATGAAGGAATAAATTCATCGTGTATTCCTGATTTGTCATCATTGATAGCTTCATCATCTTCACGTTTGGAGTTCCTGGGTGTTGGTTTCCAATCATTAATTCTTGCCGGCTTTTCTGCGACAGGAGCATCAGATTCCTCACCATTAGCTGCGGGTGTAACAGTATTGTCGTCCCTGTCCTGCGGACGGCGACCACGACGACGACGCTCATGAAATTCCTGAAGTTCCCAGGCCGGAACGTTAGTTGATTCCGGTCGATCAAATGTTTTAACTGATGGCGTATCATCATCATTATTGTTATCCCTGTCGTATTTCCTGCGAGGTTCGTAAGGTGTAACAACACGTTTTGCTGGCTCTTTGATTTCCGGAGATTTTACCTCATCAACTATAGAATCAGCAACAACAGGTTTTTCTTCCTTAACAGCAGGAATATCAATTTCTGAAGGCTTAACTTTGGTAACACTTAGTTCAGGCGTAGGTTTGACTTCTACTTTCCGTGCATCCTTAATTTTATCTATAGGAATGCGCTGGCGCGGGCCTTTTTGAGGGAAAACACGGGCTTTCTTTTCAGCCTCCAGAATGTCGGGAGTCGGATTTGCAGCCTGTTGGTCGAGGATTTGGTATACCAGATCCTGTTTTTTCATTGTCTCGCTTTTGCGGATGTTAAACTGCTTTGCGATGTCACGCAATTCATTGAGCAGCTTACTTTCTAGTTCGCTCTTATCGTACATGCGAATTGGGTTGATTGGACGAATAAATGGGAGTTTAAATCGTATGAATTAAAATTATACTTTCATGTGAAAACCTGAAAAGAGGTAGTTTAGAATAATAACCGGGAAAGATCAGGAAAATTCAGAGTGGATTGTATTAAAACTTTGCAAATATATGAATGTTTTTTGGTTCTGATCAACTAATTCACATATTTATTTTAATTCTGAATAAGAAATCATTAAATAATCAACCTGGTGAATGCAAGAAAGGATGAAAACCAGCCGCAGATTACGCTTATTACACAGACAAGAATACAAGATTTAGGTCATTTTTTATCAGAAAACTGCTGAAAGCATTTCTAAATCCGTGCAAATCCGCGAAATCTGTGGCAAAAAATCTTAGGTAAGACCTGATTAGTTGTAGAAATTATTTTTTTCAACATCATTAATCGGAAAAACCAAAGAGTTAATTACATTCGCAGATTGTAATTCCTACTTATTTCTATGGCTTCAACATTACACACCGACACATTCAGGCATAAAGGATTGCGAAAAAAACTTATTGATTTACTGCGTACTAAGGGTATCTCTGACGAAAATGTGTTGAATGCAATGAACGAAATTCCACGACATTATTTTTTCGATTCATCGTTTCTCGAATTTGCATACGAAGACAAAGCTTTCCCGATCGGTTCCGGCCAAACCATCTCACAGCCCTATACCGTAGCATTTCAGAGTGAGCTTTTACAAGTTGAAAAAGGAATGCGCATACTCGAAGTCGGAACCGGATCGGGTTACCAGGCCAGCGTTCTGGCCGAAATGGGTGCCAGGGTATTTACTATCGAAAGGCAAAAACTGTTGTATAATACTTTAAAATCAATGGGTACGGCGCTAAATTACCGCATCCGGCTTTTTTACGGCGACGGGTATGCAGGCTTACCGGCTTATGCGCCATTCGACCGGATATTGATTACCGCAGCAGCACCTTTTATCCCGGAAGCATTGATAACCCAACTCAAAATCGGCGGCATACTGGTTGCTCCCGTTGGCAAAGGTGATAATCAAATTATGACCCGTGTGATTAAAATTTCAGAAACTGAGGTAAAAACCGAAACACATGGAACTTTCCGGTTTGTTCCGATGCTGACGGATAAAGCACAGGATGTGTAGGAATGGTTTCAGAGTTTCAGAGTTTCAAGTCGCTGAGCGGTTCAAATGGCTATCAGAACGAAGCGCAGATTTTCAGGGTTTCAGAGTTGAAATTTAGGATTTGGAAATAGGATACTTAGAAAATAAGTGACTATACTCCTGAACAATAAATCACAGAATTCAATCAATAACTCTGTTTCTGAAACATATTTCTTCTTTATTCAGAACTATTTTACAGTTCAACAATGATTCCAATTGTTGGAAGTACTGTTCCTGATTCACTTGAAATATATTTCAGAACAAAACGCGTCGGATCTTCGGGATTTATCATTGGCTGACCATTGGCATCCTTTACCTGCACTAAAACATCAGGTTGCTGAGCTTTGAAATTATAAAGATTCTGAATATCCAGGTAAACGTTAAGCGACCATTTCTTGAAATAATATTCCTTATCCACCCTCAGGTCGAGCTGTTGAAATGCATTGAGCCTATCAGTATTATACCGGTTATAATCGATGTATCCCTGACCTTTGGCATCCCAGGCTTCTATAAGTGATGATTTATTTTCATCATAAGGTGTATAGGGTGCGCCACCTACAAACCGCCATTTAATTCCTATGTCCCAGTTTTTCTTCAGCGTAGCTAACGCTGTAATATTTAAGATATTCCTGTTATCCCATGCCGACGGAATATAAACTCCGTGCTTATCCTGGAAAGAAGACCTCACCCAGGTATATGAAAGAGTGACGTCGAAGACACGGCTGATTTTTTCACGGTAATATAATTCCACACCCCAGGCTTTTCCTTTCGAAGTAGGAATAACTGCTTCGTCGCCAGCCACACCAAAATCGGCGCCCTTGCTGGCCAGCGAAACTGAATCGGTAAGTGAGAATGGATAATAATTATATTTTTTGTAGAATCCTTCGAGGGTGATTTTCGACCTTTCATTACGCATGTAATCAATACCTGCCACAAAATGATCCGCCTGAATGTATCTCAAGCCATTGGCTTTATTAAGCAATTCGCCATCCTGCGAGCGGTAACCCATTGTTGTGTATGCCGGCAACTGGTAATAGCGGCCGGTGTTGAAATTAAGGGACAGTTTCTGAGTCAGCGAATAGGATGCCGAAAATCTGGGTGAAAGCTGTTTCAGCAAATTTGACATCTGTGCGGAATAGCTATTCGCATCGGAACGTATTCCAAAAGAAAGCATAAGTCTTTCATTGAGAATACTCTTGCTTACTTGTCCGAAAAGATTCCATTTGAAAAAATCAAGATCAGAAGAATAGTTTATTGCAGTAATGGCAGAGTCGCCTGAAGGAATATAAACCCGCTGAAACGTATGATTCGAATACTTTGCATATTCGGCTCCGGCGCCATACGTAATCTTGTACCCGTTAGTGCGCGCAACTTCTTCATACCTTATCTTATTCTCAGTTTCATAAGAGGAGTAATCAAGCGTTTTGTTTGCGGGATTACTTTCATCATTTTTCAGATACTTTTTTGCTGCATTATAAAGCATGTTTCTGCTGAAAACCAAAGTGCTGTATGAGTTTTCACGATAATGACGGTAATTAGCGCCAATGGCATAATTCCACTGGTCATTTGTCGGGAGGTAATCAAGAATGTATTGCTGATCTTCGGTAGGATTCTTTATGCCGGTATTAAGCACTGACTTGTCGAGGGCGCCAATGCTTAGAATGATAAGTTCGTTATGAACATTGAATTTTGTTTTGACCTTTAAAGTATAATCTGTAAATGTGGGCAGAAACGGCAAACCAATGACGCCGAACAGGAACTGCAGGTATGACCTTCGGACCGAAAAAAGCACATTCGTATTCTTACTTAACGGGCCATTCAGACTTAAAGCGGTTTCGCTGGCTCCCAGCGTTGCCCGGTAAATCATCCGGTCGGGATTACCATCGATCAACTTCATATCGATTACAGAACTCAGCGTATTTCCCTGGCTGGCCGGGAAGGCGCCTGAATAGAAATCGACATCGCGAAGGAAATCAGTATTTATGATCCCAACCGGACCTCCAGAAGCTCCCTGGGTTGCAAAGTGATTTAGATTTGGGATTTCAATTCCATCCAAAAGGAACTTATTTTCCGAAGGCCCTCCTCCCCTAACTATAATATCATTACGGAATGAAACCGAAGATGCAACTCCTGGCAACGACTGTATTACTTTTGAGATATCGCGGTTTGAGCCGGGGCTTTTTTCGATTTGCGAAATACCTATTGATTTCAGGGAAACCGGGCTTTCTTCAACCCTTTTAAATATTGCCGCAGTAACTTCAACACCACCCAATTGTACACCGACCTCTTTCATAGCGATATCCAGTGATGCCACTTTTGAATTTGTTATCAGGATTTCTTCCGTCATCGCTTTTTCAAAACCAAGAATGGATGCCTCCAGTTTCACATATCCTGGTTTTAATCCCGTGAACTGAAATTTACCATCCACATCGCTGACTGTACCTGTGGGAGTATCGCTGATTATAATGTTCGTGAATGGCAGAGGATCATTATTTTTAATATTATAGACCCTGCCTTTGATGGATCCGGTTTGTGCAAAAAGCCCGATTGAAAAGCCAATCAAAAAAAGAATGAGAAAAAATTTAAAGTTCATGCGTAAATATTGTGTTTAATAAATTTTTATAATTGTTAGACAATATATAAACCGAATACCTGTAAAAATGTTTAGTGATCTGAAATTTTAGTTACTAATGATACGAGCCTCAGATTACGCAGATTTCCCAGATTAGAAAAATGGCTGATCTCTGTTTTTAATATGAACACAGTTCGAAGTATTTAGACCTCTGTGCAAATCCGTGAAATCTGTGGCAAAAAAATCATTCAGCCTCTGAGTTGTAACTTTCTTTTAAATAATCAATTGCCTTTCCTATATTAACAGATAATCCATCCTCACCTTCGAGCCAGAAAATCTTTACTCCTTTTTTCTCCATTCTCCTGAACCAGGTCATCTGCCGCTTGGCAAACTGATGAATTGCCGTATTCAGCAGACTGAACATCTCATTGGAGCTCAGTTCACCTAAAAGATGCATCGTTATATATTTATATTCCAAACCATAAAACATCAGGCGTTCGCTGCTTATGCCGTTTCCGAGCAATTGCTGAACTTCTTCAATCATTCCTTCATTCAATCGCTGTTTGAGTCGGGCTGTAATCCGCTCCCGAACCGTTTTTCGATCAAAACGAATTCCGAAAACTGGTGTTTGGCTGAAATCAGTTTCAAACCTTTCATTTTTATTTTTTTGCTTATAATCCTCTATTTCAATAGCCCTGATCAACCTTTCCCGATCAAGAATGTCAGTGGTATTGTGCAGTGGTCGTGAAAAGGATATTTTTTTAATTAAATCAGAATTTGATTGCTTACTTAACTGCCTTCTCAACTCTTCATTTTCAGGAACTTCAATCAGATCATAATTCAATAAAACAGATTCAAGGTACAAACCCGTTCCTCCGCATAACAAAGGTGTTTTTCCCCGGTTAGTAATTGAAGTGAGCGCATTCTGAAAATCCCGCTGAAACTGAAACACATTATATTCGCTACCTGGCTCAGCAATATCTATCAAATGCGAAGGAATAACATGGTTATCAACGCGGTAATCGTCAATATCTTTTCCTGTTCCAATATCCATTTCTCTGAAAACCTGGCGTGAATCGGCGCTGATAATTTCGGCATTAATTGCCAAGGCAAGATGAGCTGCAAAGGTGGTTTTGCCAACCGCAGTCGGGCCCAGAACAGTAACCAGTGGGAATTGTTGACTCATACTGCAAAGGTGGGAAAAATAAGGGAGCAATCAGAAAATTGAAAATAGTAAAAAGCAAA
>JBBRYZ010000043.1:0-29122 GCA_038237165.1 Bacteroidales bacterium
AAGATCCATCACGACGAAGGCTTGTGCTCACATAATATCTTCCGTCGTAATTATAACTAACCCTGGTGAAATAGGAAAGCATTGACCATTCACTGACGGTTTCGTCAACATCAAGATCTTTAGAAGCTGCATTCAGGTATGGATTGTCGTCATTCGTTCCTTTACCGTATGCATAGAAGAAATCTCTCCTGTTTTTCTGTGCTTCGTAAGCGACAATTCCATCCAAGTTGTGAACCGTTTTAAACGATTTATTGAAAAGCAACATAGAAGTCGAAGTATACAGCGAGTTCCTCAGGGCGTCTTTATATAGCGGCCCATCCGTACCGTAAATAGTTTTAGGGGAGCGCCAGTTCCGTTCATTCATTTCACTGAAATTGCCGGAAAGTTGTTGTTTGAATGAGAGATTAGATAAGATTTTGTATTGAACAAAAGAATTCGCGATAAGCCCGGCTGTATTATTTGTCTTTTCAGTGTATTTATCAATACCGACCGGGTTAGAATTTCCGTTTTCCGGTATATTCCAATTAACCGAACCATCTGCATTGTAAACTGGTGTCATTGGGCTGATGGAATAAGAAGCGATAATAGGACTTTCGTAAGCAAAACCTTCAAAGGTCCAATTTCCTTTAGTATAGGATGGAGCCAGATTAACTCCGAAGGATAGCCTTTTTTGCGAGTCATGTCTGAGATTAAGCCTGGCACTCATACGCTCAAAATTCTGACCAATAATAGCTCCTTCTGTTTTATTATACTGAACAGATGTATAATAGGTAGTTTTGTCATCACCCCCGCTGGCAGAAAGCATATAGTCATAATAGTGTCCGGTCCTTGAGACGACATCGAACCAATTTACATCCGTTTCAGCCAGTTTATCAGGTAAATAATACGGATTTGCAGAGCCGTTGAGAGTGGGTTCCTGCCATGACTTTCCTGAATTAGTAACTGCTTCCCGCTGTAGCGTGAGCAATTCCAGAGAGTTACACATCTGGTAATTCTTGTTCGATAGGGTAGTAGCTCCGAACTGGGTCTGGAGTTCGATTTTGGCCTTCCCGGATTTGCCCTGTTTGGTGGTAATAAGAACAACGCCGTTGGCAGCCCTCGAACCATAGATGGCTCCTGCTGATGCGTCTTTCAGGATAGAAATAGATGCAATGTCGTTAGGGTTAAGTGAACTCAGAGCGTTAGAGGAGGTTGTAAGATAGCCCAAAGCAGCTGAATTGACAGGTACTCCGTCGATTACATAAAGCGGTTCTGTGCCTGCATTGATGGATCCTACCCCACGAATCTGCACATTTGAAAAACTTCCCGGCTGGCCTGACCCACTGGTAACATATACCCCAGCCACATGGCCCTGTAATAATTTATCCATACTAGTTACCGGTACTTGCTGTGTAGCCTGAGTTGAAATCACTCCCACGGAACCTGTTATTGATTCCTTTGACTGGGAACCATAACCTACAACAACAACTTGTTCTAGTTCCGTTGATTCGAGTTCCATTGAGACATTGATAACAGAACGCCTCTGAATTGGAATTTCCTGTTTTTTCATGCCTAAATAGGTAAACACCAGGGTACTTGTATCATTTGGAACCGTAATCCGGTATTCACCGTCAAGGCTGGTAATTCCGCCCGTTTGAGTACCTTTAATGATAACAGATACGCTGGGAATAGTAGCGCCATCATGGGCTGAGGTGACTTTTCCCGTAATCTGCTTCTGAGCAAGCAAACCTTGCAAACTCAGAAAAAAAATCAGCAGGAGAGTAGCTGTGAATTTTTTCATAGATAAAAGTAAAGTTTAGGTTTATAATTGTTTATTAATGGATGAAGAAACGAAATTGTTGGCAGGCATGGGTAAGTTTAGAATCAAAGCAAAAGACAAGATACCAATCAAGGAAGGTGCAGGTGATACTCATATTCTTCATGTTTAGCCAATGGGTTAAATAAGAAAACGGGGTGAAAGTATACTTTAAAATTTTCTACGTCAATAAAAACAGCAATACAAAAACCATACATACCCTCAACACTTTCCTTACGGTATGTTGTAAGTTATTGATGGATAAACAATTAAAAATTAAATTTTAGCGGATGAAGGAAGTGCCCCCTCGTAGATAAAATAATAGCAGGTAAACTTTTATTATCAGTATTTTGAAAGGAATAAGGCCAGGTCGGTATCTAAGTGATCAATATTTAATTTCTTTCTGAGACGTGTCCGAGCTACTTCAACTGTATTTGTAGTCTGGTGTGTAATGGAAGCGATATCTTTTGTATTCAAATTCATTTTCAAGAAAGCACACAACCTAAGATCGTTAGATGTGAGAGCAGGGAAATCTTCACTGAGGTATTCATAGAACTTGTCATGAACGTTCTGGAACCGGTATTCAAATTCGGCTATAACATTCTCATGGTACTTTCCTTTGAGGTCACGGATAATCTCATTGGTCATAGATTGTTCGATGCGTTTGAGATTTGGGATAAGGCTATTGAGTTTCATTATAACCATCCGGATGAGTTCATTACGCTCGAAAAGGTTAGTTGTAATAATCATGATCTCTTTGTCACGAAAGCCAAGTAGTTCCTCGAGCCTGAACCTCTCTATGTTCAAATTTGCTTGTAGTAGTTTTTCCTGTTTCAGCCTGCTGCCGTTATATAGTAAGATGAATCCGGTAATTGATGCTGCCAGAATAAATAGCGTAATGAATATCCACAAGCGGGTTTTAGCTTTTCGTTGCTGTTTCAGGAGATCGATCGTACTGAGATTCTCTTTTTTTTGCAAGTTATACTCATAATCGATAAGCGCCATTTTACTCGAATTCGTGCTATTGAAGATACTATCGTTGTAATGCTCATAAATTTTTTGAAACTGGTATGCCTTCTCAAAATTCCTTTTCTCGGCGTATAGTTTACTCAGCGAATTGGAGATTTCTCCGATATAAATGGGCAGCGAATTAACTTTTGCCAGCGTAAAGCCTTTATTGAGGATAAACAGAGCCGAATCCAACTCGTGGTGCCAAAGATAATAATCGCCAAGATTTCCGTAGACGAAAACATGAATTGATGCATTTGTGATTTTTGGCAGGTAACTTAACGCTTTTTTAAAATATTGTAAGGCTGCCGTATCTCCATAATCCCTGAAGTACAAGTTGCCAAGATTGGTATATGACATTACAATATCGGTAATGTCGTTCACTTTTTTGTGAAAGGAAAGTCCTGTCAGGTAGAAGTGTTCCGCCTCCTGGAACTCTTTATTCGCCTCATTGATATTAGCGAGACATGAATAGATGTTTCCCTGACCCTCTTCGTTGTTCAGGCTTTTAAAAAGGTCGAGACTTTTATTATAGTATTCACGGGCCTTCGAATAATCCTTATTGTAATAATAGATATTGCCAATCAGATTGTAAGTGCTTGCCATACCGTTTTTATTTCCAAGTGAATCGTCCAATCTCAATTTTCTGAAAAGGATCTCCATGGACACATTGTAGTTGGACCTATAATAATGAACGTAGCCCAGGGCATAGAGTGCTTCGGATTCACCTTTGGAGTATTTTAATTTTGTTGCAAGAGCCAAGGCTTCGTTCCCATAATAAACTGCTTTATCAAAGTTTGACCTTGCAAATTGATTTGCAATACTGATCAACAGATCTGTCTTTTCTCTGTTTCCAAGAGGATTGTTGAGTGCCTGCATCAATGAGTCGACATCCGGCTTGGCTACAGATGTTTTTATGACTATGCATACATTACAGAGGAGAAGAAAAATAATTTTGTCCATTGTGGTTTTTTTTACCTACAAAAATACGAAAGTAAAGTTTTAAAATTCATTAGGAATGTGCAACATTGTTTCCATTGGCAATAGTGATAGATACTTTGATAGTATGTCAGGTTTTATGTAAGTTTGAACCACAAAAAGTATTAGAACAATGCAATATAATCCATTTTTATAAATTTCATATGTATAAAAGTTAACCGATATTGTTATATAAACCCATATAGTGTGGTTCATAGTCCCGCATTTCCTTTATGAGGATTTATATCCTGGCAACAATAAATGACGAATGCTTGCTTGGGCTCTTTTGTATCTGTGTTTGCATTCCAAAAACTGACATTCCAAATACCTTTTGTAATTATATGGCAAGAGGCTGTTTCAATCAGGAAACAACCTCTGCCACAATTAAACTACACAATGAGATTCTTAATAAATCGTCATGCAAATTTAACCCAAATTAATTTTTAGAAGAATTGAAAATCCAGACTTTATGATTTATACCGACAGGATATCTGTATTTGTCCAATAAATTATCCTGTAACAGCTATCTCATCGGCATAATATTCTTGAGATTTATAATAGCTTATAATTCACCTGGATATTAGTTGGGTTAACCCCGACATAGAAATTGTTTCGATAAATAATAATTCATTGATTACAAGTTCTTTGTAGATTGAACATTTTCTATTGCTGAATTTGGGTTTCGATCAGATGTTATTTTACTGATTCTTAATTTAAGTTATATCCTTTCCAGATTAATTCTCAGAGAAGTCGCATGTTATTACCATATTCTCCTCATCGCTGAATGGGATTGATCCATACGCATCGGCTTGCCAGTCGTTTTCCCACCTTGAATTGTTAACAAAATACCTGAACTGGTAATCCTTGCCCAAAGGAAGTTCAATTGTTTTTTCAAAAAATCCGTTTGCTGATTTTTGCATCTTCCCTCTCCCTGATTCCCAGTTGTTAAAATCACCTAAAAGCGCTGCTTCTTTGGGGTGGTCGCCCAATGTATCGGTCAGGGTGAAAGTAACCTTGCAAACACCCTTATCTGGTAGTATTGATTTTTGTATACTCATAACATTTACTTTTAACATTTACATGTTTTTTAAATTTCAACTTCATCACACCTGATTAACGAATTGTAAGTTTCTTCATAAGGTGTTTTTGTCAAGCCATCGGCTTCCCAGTCGCTTTCCCACCTGTAGGAATCTATCAGATACCTAAACTCGTAATTTTTACCTAAAGGAAAGTCGATAACACATTTAAACTTACCCTGCTTATCTTTTTTCATTAAGTTTTGTTCAGGTTGCCAGGAGTTAAAATCTCCGACAATGGCAACTTTCCTTGCCTGGTCTGTGATTGAATCCGGTAACCTGAAATTCACCCTGCAAAATCCTTGCTTAGGAAAAAATTTCTTTTCGATGCTCATGATTGTATTCTTCTTAATTTATTGCTTCCAAAAATTATTTAAAACAATTAGTCAGATTCTTATAAGCTGCTTATCTACAAGCATATCAATAAGTTTCTCTCATCACTACCATGTTATAGATTTCGCTGTATGGCGCATGATGAATAGGATTTCTCTGCATGTTCCTCGACATTATACTACTATTAGCGGATGCTGTATGTTTTTGAATATCGTGTTTTGGTGGTTTTGGGGAATCCGCCAGTCCACTGGTTCTCTGTTCATCATGGGCTATTTTATGGAGATGCCGTTTATTTATTGGGCCAATCATGTGATTTTCCTTGAAATTACTATCATGGCTATCAGCCATTTGTACGTCCTTGAAAATCGTTTTCCCGCGCGAATAATTTCTATCTTGTCTCATGTTTTCAGGATTTTATATTGTTATTTCAATGTTCATTTTCACAGTTATTAAAATCTTTACTCTTCTTTAAATCTGGTTGTTCAGACCGGGTATTAAAATCTATTTATTTGGAATAGATGCTTTTACTGTCAAACAGCCCCGATCTCTATTAACTTGCCTTATGAAGCATTATTTTAACTTAACCCTACAGTTCCCTATATTCTGATCTTTCTTCATTACGGCAATTTTGTATTCACCGGGTTTCATTTTAGTGATTGGTGTATAAGTTAGTTTTACTTGTGAACTTACCTGTAATTCATCATCGAATGGCTTAATGCTGGCCGTTAGATTTTTATCATTGTTTATGAATTTCCAGGTAAGCATTTTATTTTTCTCCGTAATCACTTTGCCATCCGGGGTAGTTATATTAAAACTGATTCCGGCTGAATGGTCCGCAGGCATATCTAATGCTACGGTTAGTTTTCTTGTTCGTTTGGCATTGTATGTCAACCTGTCTCTTTTTACATGCCTATGCGTTTCGACCAAATAATTATCTGGTTTTATCAGGCTTGCAGTTATTGCAGCATCAAGTTGTTTCATCAATTCGTCCTTCTCGCTTTGTGTGGTAAACAAAGAACTCTCGAATCTGAAATTTTCATCAACCAGATAACTATTCCCGAGGGTAAGATCATTCAACTTTTCTAAAAGATCATCTTTCATTTTATTGCTTTCAGCCAGTTGTTTCTTCAGGTTTTTAGTCCGGGCATTTTCTCTCACTATTTTGGAATTTGCAGTTTCACTCTCAATAAGTTTCAGATGGACTTCAGCCAGAAGTTTATCAGTTTGCTCATTCTTCCATTTTAGTGAATTCATCGCATCCACATAATGCATAATTTTCTTGTCAAGGGCAAGTTTTTCTGATAGAAGTACTTCGTTCAGAAGTCTCGTTTCATCTAAATCTGCCTTATGTTCATGTTTTTCTCTTAAAAGCATGCCGCCAATAATCAAAGCGCTTATTACTAAAGTGATCCATGAGATTTTGATGAGTTTTCTGATATCGTTTACAATCATATCACCAGAAGTATTAATGAGTTCGACAATTAATCTACATGACAAAACTACTCCTGGCTTATTAGTATGTGATGAATATCAAATTAATAAAGTATTAAAATTGTATATTAATAGCAATGAGCATCTTGCAGAAGGATTTGGACCAACCACAAGCATTGCTTATCGTAATCAGCGAATTATTAAAAACTTATTAAGGAAAAGATTGGTAACAGGACTTTGAACTATATATTTACTGAAATTGGTATCCTGACAACAATATGTGTTCCGATGTCCGGTTTTGAAGTAACTTCGAGTTTCCCATTATGAATTCCGACAATATATGCCGCCAGAGGCAACCCGATACCGTGTCCTTTTATCTTTTGAATACCGCTGCCTCTGAAGAACGGCTTTAAGATCTGTTTTAGTTCGTCAGCCGGTATTCCTATTCCCTGGTCAATGATTTCAACACCTATAAAATCGGTATTAATCAAATTTATTTTAACTGTTACTGTATGATTATCAGAATATTTGCAGCCATTTTCCATCAGGTTCAGAAATGCGGTTTTCAATAACTGATCATCACCTTTTACGGTCATATTTTCATCATTCATATTTTCATTCATCTGGATATTTGCAACATATCCCGGATTCAACTTTATTAAATCCTCAAAGGCTTCCCAGATAATTTCATCGATACGGAGCATTACAAACGCAGCTTGTTGCGTTTCAACATTGGTTTGAGTAAGCATCAGTAACCGGTTAGTGAGTTTATTCAGACTTTTAATATCCAAATAAATGGAATCAAGTATGTCTTCATATTCTTCCTGCGAACGCCTTTTTAATAAAATATATTCAATCTGGCCGGTAATTGCCATCAACGGGGTTCTTAACTCGTGTGATGCATGCGAAATAAAGTTTTTCTGAGTTTTAAAGGCAACCTCAAGTTTGATAAGCATTTTATTGAAGGTATGGGCAAGTTGTTCAAGTTCATCTTCCCGGTTCCCTTCATTTAGCCTCAGGTAAAGATTAGATTCGGAAATCCGGTCCACTTCTTTAATAAGTACGGATATAGGTTTAAGTGCTTTTCCGGAGAATATCCAACCGGCTAACAGGAGAAATAATAAACTTAATATATCTACAATCAATAATACTTTAAGTAAATTTCTGTTATTGCGCAAACCGTAAATATCGCTGGCAGCAGCTATTACAGCAAAACGATCATATTTACTTGTGAACAAATATCCAAGTACTTCATATTCACCCTGTTTAAATCTTACCTCTCTGTCGAGCCGAATCTGGTTCAGAAGATTTTTATCATATTTGATTACACTGTTTTCATCTGTGCTGAATAAAATATTGTTTTTATAATCAAGAATAATAATTTTCTCATTCGGCAAACTTAAAGGGTTGTTTTTTTCTAAACGCATCAGCAGATTGTTATCAATCTCATCCACTTCCAGCCGTAATTGAGCTGTATTGATTGATTTATTGAGCAAACGGTTATAAAAATCTTCGTGTCTGTATTTTGTTGAAATTATATAAATAGCGATTGACGATACCAATAAGATAAGGGCGGTAAAACTTAAAAATTGCAAAGTAAGCTTTGTCCTTATTTTCATCCGTGGTCCTCCCCGAAAATATAGCCCATTCCAAACCGGGTGTGAATCAGCTTTGTTGGAAACTCTTTATCTATTTTTTTTCGGAGTATATTCACGTACACATCCACAATATTGGTTCCGGTATCAAAGGTAATTTCCCAAACATCAGCAGCAATATCAGCCCTCGAAAGCACCCGGCCGGGATTGCGCATAAAAAACTCAAGTAACGTGTATTCCTTAGCCGTAAGAGTTATTTCATCGTTGCCCCTGATAGCAACTTTCTTATCCAAATCAAGTTCAAGGTCACTCACAACCAAACGGTGTCCCGGCATGGTAATTCCTATATTACGTTTGCTTACGGCTTTAATCCTGGCTAATAGTTCCCTGAATTCAAAAGGTTTCACCAGGTAGTCGTCAGCTCCTGCATCAAAACCTGATAATTTATCTTCAGTTGTGCCTAATGCTGTAAGCAGTAACACAGGTATTGAAGGCTTCAGAGTTTTAATCCTTCTGCAAAGCTCTATACCGTTGATGTATGGTATAATAACATCGAGTATTATCAGGTCATATTCAAATTGACTGAACATTCTTTCAGCAACCTGTCCGTCATAGGCAATTTCGGACGTAAAACCAGATTCTTCAAGGCTCTTCTTGATGAAGGTTGCAACCTTAGGCTCGTCTTCTACTATCAGGATGTTCATACCTTGATTTTATATTTACAAATATCGGAAAAATTATGTAGATTTTTTTAATTATTATCCATGAGTTTTCCATCCTTGAACTTGTCATATTTGTTAATCAGTTCATTTTTTCTCTCTACTTATACACAGTGTTGAAATTGGTGACGAAAAGCAGAAAGTTGTAAAAGACATGCTCATCGATTGCCCCAAAAACATACCACATTACCTGTATAATGAGAGTAATGATATTTTCAGGGTGTTGGTTGTAAAAACTCCAAAGCCTGATGATCAACAAAACCGGCAGGCTATTAAAAGTAAGCTGAATAAGGGATAATCGCAAAATGGAATGAATAAATGGATCCTGTTTGTTGATAAGTTATTGCCTTTAGTTAAACAAAATGAAATTTGTATTGTTTTCATACATATTAAGGTAGAAGTGATTGGACATGGTGTTCTTAAATAATATCACAATTTATTAAATCAACTGAAAGTGAAGTACTTAATATTATTGATCAGCAGATCTGATTCAAAAAGATGTTCATGTTAAAAAAAACAAAAATTATAGTAGTCGGTGGTGGTTTTGGCGGGTTACAAATAGTGAGAAGATTAGATGAAAATCTGTTTGATGTACTTTTAATAGACAAATTAAATCACCATCAATTTCAGCCCTTGTTTTATCAGGTTGCTACCTCGCAGATTGAACCCGCAAATATATCATTCCCGCTCAGGAATATATTTAACAGGAAAAAACATGTTCAGATCCGGCTTGCTGAAGTTTTAAACGTAGATAAAAGTAAAAATAAGATAATCACTAGTATTGGTGCATTTGAATATGATTATTTGGTTATTGCAACCGGATGCAAAACCAATTTTTACGGCAATAACAACATCAGAAACAATTCCTTTTCTTTAAAAACCACATGGGAGGCTATCAGAATTCGTAATCATATTGTACAAACATTTGAAAATGTTACCTCCGGCAATGAAAAGGATCAGGAAAGTTTATTGAATCTTGTTATTGTTGGCGCCGGGCCCACAGGAGTTGAACTGGCAGGAGCTTTTGCTGAAATAAAGAAAAATGTTTTGCCTAAGGATTATCATGATATCGACTTTTCGAAATTTAACATCATCTTGATTGAAGGAAGCAAGTATACCCTGAACAGTATGAGTAATAATGCTAAAACCACTTCAAGAAAGTACCTGCTGGAGATGGGTGTTACTATTCGCACGGAACTTTTTGTCAAAGATTATGATGGGCAAATACTAACATTGAATAATGGAGAAAGGATAAAAACTAAAACTGTGATCTGGGCAGCAGGAGTTACTGGCAATCTTATCGAAGGATTTCCTGATCATCTGTTGGCGCCGGGTAACAGGCTCCGGGTTAACAGGATAAACCAGGTTTTGGAAAGTGAGAATATTTTTGCTATTGGCGATATTGCTTACATGGAAACTCAAAAATATCCAAAGGGACAGCCACAACTTGCAAATGTTGCCATAACTCAGGCCAAGCTCCTGACAAAGAATTTGAAACGCATCATAAATGGGAAGCTTACAATTGACTATGAATACCAGGATATGGGTACAATGGCGACCATTGGTACAAATAAAGCGGTTGTCGATCTGCCATTCATACATTTTAAAGGTTATTTTGCGTGGTTGATATGGATGTTCCTGCATTTAATGCTCATTTTAAGAGTTAAAAATAAAATTCTCATTTTTATTAACTGGGCATCGGAGTACCTTACCAGAGACTCTTCACTCCATTTAATTCTGACCCAGACAAACGAAATTCATTCTCCTGAAAAACAATAAGATTCTCCGAATATCTGTATTCGAAATCACTATTAATTCGCTGAAGCAGTACACTTAATATAGTAAACCCATCATCCGCAACGGGATTTTACCTGATGCATTGTAGGGTATTTTAATGTTTGAATGAGTAGGGAAAATCAGAAAAATTACAATTTGGAATTGCTATTCCCTATTCCCCTTTTATTTTAATTTCCAACATACCTATCGCCGGGAAGAGTAGACTTAAAAATTAAGCATTATATTTGTATCAAACAATGATCTCCAAACGATTGGTGCCCCAGTGGTCTTATGTAGTTGAAAATTGAGCCATTAAATAGCTTAGCTATGAAAAACATTTCCTTTTTATTTTGTGTGTTCCTCTTCATTAATTATTCTGCATCAGCTCAAAACCCTATTAAAGTTACCTTGCCCAATGGATGGAGCCTTTCGCCTGCCGGACATGGTTACTTGTTGGGTGACCTTCCGTTAAATATGGCTGTAAGTCGTTCGCAGGAACTGATTGCTGTAACCAATAATGGACAAAGTACCCAAAGTATTCAGTTAATTGATACGCGATCGGAGAAAATAGTGGATAATATTACCATTCAGAAAAGTTGGGTAGGCTTAAAATTCAGTGCCAACGAAAAATTTCTTTACGCTTCGGGAGGAAATGATAACTGGATATTAAAATATGCCATTCAAAAGAAGAAACTTTTGCTTGTGGATACATTGATTTTAGGTAAAAAATGGCCTATTAAAATTTCGCCTGCCGGGATGGATATCGATGATAAAAGAAATCTATTGTATGTGGTTACCAAAGAAAATAATTCGCTTTACATAGTGGATATTGGCACAAAAAAAACCATCGGAAGCTATCAATTGGGCGGTGAGGGATATACATGTTTGTTGTCGCCCGATAAAAAGGAATTGTACATTAGTTGCTGGGGCTTTGATAAGTTGATCGTTTTCAACACTGTAACAAGATCTGTTGCTGATGAAATAAATGTTGGCGATAACCCTAATGATATTTGTTTGTCGAAAAACGGAAAATATTTATTCGTGGCCAACTCAAACGATAATTCGGTTTCGGTAATCAACACGGCATCAAAAAAAGTAATTGAAACATTAACAAGTTCTCTTTATCCTGATTCGCCTCCGGGTTCAACCACCAATGGCGTGGCCCTATCGCCCGACGAAAAAACCCTTTACATTGCCAATGCCGACAATAATTGTCTTGCCGTTTTTGATGTTTCCCAACCGGGAAGAAGTTTTTCAAAAGGATTTATCCCTACGGGTTGGTACCCAACTTCTGTAAAATCAATAGGTAAAAAGATTTTTGTAACCAATGGAAAGGGATTTTCATCCTTTGCCAATCCCGATGGCCCAAATCCAGCGTATGTAAAATCAAAAGTTGCTAATCATGAAGGTGATACCGTTACCAAAAAATACAATCAGTATATCGCAGGTTTATTTATTGGAACGATGAGTATTATTGATGTTCCCAATATAGAAAAGTTAAACAGTTATACCAAAGAGGTGTATGCAAACACTCCTTATACTAAAGAAAAAGAAACAGTTTCGGAAGGAATGGTGGGGAATCCGATCCCTCGTTCAGTAAAAGAAACATCACCCATAAAGCATGTATTTTACATCATACAGGAAAACCGGACTTACGATCAGGTGCTTGGCGATGTGAAGGAAGGGAATGGCGATACAAGCCTTGTTTTATTTGGGAAAGCCATTACGCCCAATCATCATAAATTGGCACGGGATTTTGTGTTACTCGATAATTTTTACGTGGATGCCGAAGTAAGTGCCGACGGGCACGAATGGTCAATGGGTGCTTATGCTACCGATTATTTGGAGAAAACCTGGCCCACGAGCTATGGAAGCAGAGGTGGAGGTTACGACAGCGAAGGAAACCGCGAAATCGCCAACAATAAGGATGGGTATCTTTGGGACAACTGCAAACGAAACGGAGTTAGCTACCGGAGTTACGGTGAATTTATTTATGATCTTAAACCCAATATACCTGTTCTAAAGGATCATTACTGTAAGTATTATACAGGCTGGAACCTGGATTTAAGAGACACGACACGTTTTAGCCAATGGAAAAGAGACTTTGATTCCCTGGTAAATATTAATGCGGTACCGCAATTGAGTACTCTTCGTTTTCCCAATGATCACACAGAAGGCATGAGGGTTGGAAAACCTTCGCCCTTTGCTATGGTTGCCGATAACGATCTGGCAGTAGGAATGTTTCTGGATTATTTGAGTAAAAGCCCGGTTTGGAAAGAGAGTGTGGTTTTTATTTTAGAAGATGACGCCCAGAATGGACCTGATCATGTGGATGCACATCGCAGCCCGGCCTACATCGCTGGTCCGTTTGTAAAACGGAATTTTGTGGATCATACCCTATATACTACTTCAGGAATTGTAAAAACGATGGAGTTGATTTTGGGCCTTCCGCCAATGACTCAATATGATGCAGCCGCAACTCCCTTATGGCGCTGTTTTACTCCCACACCCGATTATACAGTTTTCAATTTTTTACCTGAAACCATTGATCTGGGTGAAATAAACCTTGCCGTAACCAAATTTTCCGAAAAAAGTGAATCTTTTAACTTTTCAAAAGAAGATGCCGTGCCGGACGATGAGTTTAACGAAGTACTTTGGAAAGGAATTAAAGGAATTAATAGCCCGGTGCCTTCACCCAAAAGAGCCGCTTTTATTTTGGCGGCAGACAATAATGAAGATTAAGACACGGCGAAAAAACTTAAAATAAGTTTATAAAACTCTGACTCTTTCAATGAACGGCGATGCAATTAGTAGCGTCGTAAATATAGTGGCGAGGACGTGCCTGATAACCTGTAAATCAATTTCAATATAGTTACAGGTTATAATAATATTTTTTTGAAAGACTGAGCCAGCCAATTATATTGGCGCGTTTGGAACAACATAATTATTTCTAATCTTGATAATACGCAACATAATCCTGCTTATCAAACCAATATTGTCTGCGCTTATTTGGTCTTATTCGGGTATTAAAGATTACTTTTGCAAAGATGAAAACTTCCTGATTTAAAAAAGATATTCTGCCTGGTAATAGGTGTTAACTATGTTTTACCTCAACAATATCAAGACATACTAAAAGCAAGTGAAAGCGAAATAATCGGTTTCACCTAAATGAAAAAGAAAATGAAAAAACAGATTAAGAACAATGTGTATTGGGTGGGTAAAAACGACTGGGAACTGAGAGGTTTTCACGGGTACGAATATTCCACACACCACGGCTCAAGCTATAATTCATACCTGGTAAAAGAAGAAAAAACAGTATTGATCGACACTGTTTATCGTCCGTTTTCTAATGAATTTGTCGAAAACATCTCAAGTGAAATAGAGTTATCTTCTATTGATTATGTGGTGATTAACCACGCGGAACCTGATCACAGTGGCGCATTGCTCGAACTGTTGATGCTCATACCCGACACTCCTGTTTATTGTACGGAGAATGGCATAAAATCAATCAGGGGTCATTGTCATCAGGAATTGAATTTTAAGCCCGTTAAAACAGGTGATAGACTACCGGTCGGCAACGGCAAGGAATTGATCTTTATACAGGCGCCCATGCTTCACTGGCCCGACACTATGTTTTGTTATCTCACCAGTGATAATATCCTGTTCAGTACCGACGCATTTGGTCAGCATTATTGCTCCGAAATGTTGTTCAATGACCTCGTAGATCCATATGAATTATATTTCGAAGCCATAAAATACTATGCCAATATTCTAGCGCCGTTCAGTAAATTAGTGACCAGAAAGATTGATGAAATTGTAAAATTAAATCTTCCTATTGACATTATCTGTCCGAGTCATGGCGTAGTTTGGAGGGATGATCCCATGCAAATAGTTACAAAATATACAGAATGGGCCAACAATTACAGCGAAAATCAGGTGACCGTAATTTACGATACCATGTATAACGGAACCCGCTCCGTTGCCGAAAGCATTGTAAAAGGAATATATGATGCTGACAGTAACGTCACTGTAAAGTTGTTCAATGCTGCAAGAAATGACAAGAATGATCTGCTTACTGATATTTTCCGCTCAAAGGCAATATTGGTAGGCTCTCCGACTGTAAACAACGGTATTTTGTCGTCTATCGCGGGATTGCTCGAAATGGTGAAAGGTCTGAAATTTGCAAATAAGAAGGCAGCGGCTTTTGGATGCTATGGTTGGCATGATGTATCAACAAAAATAATTGAAGATACCCTGAAGGAATCCGGGTTTGAAATCATACAGGAACCTCTGCGGTTTATATGGGCTCCTGACGAAGCTGCATTAAAAGCGAGTGAGGAATACGGACGAAAATTTGTAGAGTCATTGGTTTAGAATCTGTTTAATATACTAGGATGTTACTTCTCGCCACTATTGTACATCTATTTATGCGCGCACTTCCCAAAGTACTGGATGGAGATTGAAAAGTATTCTACAAACAAAGATGACTTTATCAATTGCTTTCATTAACCGGGCATGAGTTTATATCACCAAAATCCCGCCGCTCCATTTAATCCTCACCTGGAAAAACGAAAATTATTCTTCTCAAGGGCAATAGAATTCCCATAAATTCAAATAATAATTGTTGTTAATGCGAATAAAAGGTTGGCGTGGAATAGCCACGAAGTGGCTAAATATCAATAAGCGTGAGCGCAACCCACGGTTATTGATTGATTTTGTGGCATCAGCCACGAAGTGGTTGAACTGAATAATGTATAATTCAACTCCTTTATGGCCGACACTATCTTGTCATTGTCATGCGTGTATTACATCCACAGTTAATATTATTAAGTGAAGCTTCTTCAGGCTTTGAGGAAATACAGAAAAAATTAATCCTTGATTGACATTGTTAGCTAACGCTCAATGTGTAAAATTAAATTATAATTTATAAAAAGATATTAATGTCTTTTTATAAAATAATTTTATACATTTGTAGCTTAATAAAAAGTTAAACCATTTAATCTTGAATTATGAAAACGATAGACGCAACTAAAATTGAACCAAAGTACAAGCACGCAACAATCTTTCAAACGTATGAGGATCTTGCTGCCGGAGAATCTTTTCTCCTTCACAACGACCACGATCCGAAACCACTTTATTATCAGTTTACTGCGGAAAAAGGCGCAGAGTTTGGCTGGGAATATCTTCAGCAAGGCCCAGATGTTTGGGAAGTGAAAATCAGCAAACTGCATGTAAAATAAAGGCAATCAACAGGATGAATAGCTGAACGTTAAATCAAATTCCATGGCTTTCGAAACAAGCTTAATGCATATCGAAATCATATGGCTACTGTTTATTTGATATCAGTTTTTGTGCATGTGGATTGTGCCGCGTTTTGGATTGGTGGCATGTTATTCATCCCGCTTGTTTTGGTGCCGGGCATTAAGCAGCAACCCAACAGGATATTGCTGCTCCATAAAACCGGGCTAAAATTCCGGTTTTATGGCTGGTTGGCCGTTGTAGTGCTGTTCATAACAGGATTCCTGAATATGCATTTCCGCGGGCTGCCTTTTACCATCGAATTTTTTACCAGCAGCGGCTAAGGTAGATTGCTGGCGTTTAAATTGTTCCTTTTTGTCCTGATGCTGCTGGTAGGAGGCATTCATGATTTTTACATTGGCATGAAATCGATTGACGAAATGCAGGAATCATCGGGTATAAAATTAAAAATGCGGGCAAGGTGGACGGGTATGTTGAATCTGATGCTGGCCCTGATTACCGCTTTTTTAGGTGTTGTATTATCAAAAGGAGGATTCTGAGAAATTTAATTACAAATTCATTGCAGTATGAAAATCAACCGTGATACAAGAATATCGGTCCTTATCAAAGAAAATCCAAAATCTATTGATGCAATTGTGTCAATAATTCCTCATATGAGCAAATTGAGAAATCCGCTGCTGCGTGGAATACTTGCCTCCAGGACAAGCATTGGCGATGCCGCCCGCTCCGGGAAATGCGACATTCAAATCCTTTTTAAATCTCTTTCTGAAATTGGTTTCGAGATCGAAAAAGATGCTATTCTGAAAGAAGAGAAAAAAGTGCAATCCTCAAATCCTGAAATAGTACAGGCCATTAAACAAGCAAAAGTCACCACTTTGGATGTAAGGCCTACTTTGGCAAAGGGCGGAGATCCGTTTAGCGAAATAATGGGCGAATTAATGCGACTTCAGGATGGTTACGTGCTGGAAGTTATAAATACGTTCGAACCAACACCGCTGATCAAAATTGCTAATACCAGAGGGTATGCAAGTATGGTCGAAACAAAAGAAAATGTTGTTTACACTTATTTATTCAAAGTTGCCGAGGCCAAAGAAGAGGCCGGTTCCAACAACCTGGTATTCCGGGTTTCTGTATCTGAACATGAAGAAAGAAGAGCTAACTGTAAAAGGGATATTCATGAAATTGATGTTCGCGATTTAGAAATGCCATTACCGATGGTTACCATTTTAAAGGAACTGGAAGAGTTAAAAGAAAACGGAGCGCTTTATGTTCATCATAAAAAAGTACCTCAATATTTATTACCCGAGTTGGCTGAGCGGAATTTTAAGACATGGATTGCCGAGGTAGATGAGAACAATGTCAAACTTTTAATTCATAAATAAATGAACCAGATAGCCAGCCAAAATGCGCCATCTCCAAAGATTGTTATTCCCCATTATGCATTCGGGGGACTGACGTGGCTCACTGTTACCCTGCTTATCGTTTTTAACCCCGAAGCCTTCACCTTTCATTTTTTTAATCCTAAATTACTTGCCATCACCCATTTGTTGGTATTGGGATGGATTACCATGATTATTTTTGGCGCTTTATATCAGCTGCTTCCGGTTATTATGGAAGTGAAATTATACAGTGAGCCATTTGCAATCGTTTCATTTATAATGCTAGGTATGGGCACAATTTTACTGGCCTTCGCTTTCTGGCACTTTTGGTTTGGCGCCATCATGTTTGTTGGGGCAACATTTATTATTTTAGCCGTAGCATTTTTTGTTGCCAATGTTTTGTTTACGGCACAGTCGTCCTCGAAAAAAGTGATAGAAAGTACCTTTATCGTTACTTCGGCAATCTGGCTGTTATTTACGGTTTTGGCCGGTTTAACCCTGGCTATTAACCAGATTCACCCTTTTTTAAAAACATCGCTGATCGAACTGTTAGAACTACATGCACATGCCGGTATTGTTGGATGGATTATTCAGTTGATTATTGGTGTTAGTAGTAAATTGCTGCCGATGTTTATGGTTTCACACAACGTAAATACCAAAAAGCTGACATTTGCCTATTACACTATCAATATAGGACTGGTTTTAGGAATTGTAACGTTGTTTTTGGAGATGAAAACTGGTGTTATACTAAGTGCAATTATCATTGTGCCGGGTATCTTTAGTTACCTTTCGTTTATTTACGAAGCCTACACAAAGCGGGTGAAAAAGCAACTTGATATCGGAATGAAGCAAACAGCCTTTTCCTTTTTGATACTGGTTATTCCTTTCTTCCTGCTTTTCTCACTTCTGTTTAATTTCCAATTTCTGAATAACCTCACGCTTCCCCTTTCAGTGGCGTATGGAAGTGCAATTGTAATCGGATTTTTTACATCAATGGTAATGGGGCAAACATATAAAACATTGCCTTTTATTGTTTGGCTCAAGGTTTATCGGGGGCGAATTGGGAAAGTGGTGCTGCCGTTACCTAAAGATCTTTATTCTGAAAAAATTGCCAATGCACAGTTATGGCTTTTTGCAATTGGATTTGTATTGCTAATGATTGGAA
Source organism: Bacteroidales bacterium (assembly GCA_038237165.1). Lineage (GTDB taxonomy): Bacteria > Bacteroidota > Bacteroidia > Bacteroidales > UBA4417 > UBA4417. Next base: position 18,515 of record JBBRYZ010000043.1, read on the forward strand.
TCTCGGCGTCTTTCAAAACGATATTGCTTTCGGGCGCCGTCGTCATGCTTTTATCTGCAGCACTTTACAACTTTAACCTGTTCAAAATCATATTTCACAAACCAAAAATTAAATAGCTTCATTATGAATACTGAAGAAAAGAAAATATTTGAATTACTAAAAGGAGTTATAGATCCGGAATTAATGGTAAACATTATTGATCTGGGGCTGATTTATGGCGTGACTTACAATGAGCCCGAACATAAAATAGATATAGATTTAACGCTTACCTCACCCGGATGTCCGATGGGCGGATTAATCATAGAAGATGCCCAACAGCAAATCGAAGCCGGATATCCCAATTTTGAAGTTAAAATAAACCTTGTCTGGGAACCGGAGTGGTCAGTCGAAAATCTTACAGAGGCCGGTAAAGAAGCCTTAGGCCGGGCATAAAATCCGTTAAACCGGCCGTTTTGTAAACCCGCGCCTCAACAGTTGGTAACTCGATCTGAAAAAATAAGCAATTGGCATCACAAACATGTGCATGAGTTTGGTGTAAGGGAAAATCATAAAGATGAAAAGTCCTCCAACGATGTGCAGCTTGTATATCAGGCTGTGACCTGCAATTACTGCCCCTGCATCGGGTTGAAAAGTAATGACTTTTTGCGCCCAGCCACCTAGCTCTGCATAATTTTCAACGGAACCACCGGCTGTAATAAATATGGAACTCATTCCCAATCCCATCTCAACTAGGAGTAATATAAGCAGTAAAATGTCCTGAGGCTTGCTATTTATTCTTATTCTATCATTTTTTAATCGTCTGATAAGCAGTATGATAACGCCAACAACAGCTGCGGTGCCAAAAATAGAACCCATCGTTACTGCCAACGCTCTTTTTGTAGCAGTAGTCATCAACAGGTGATACAGGTTTTCCGGGGTGAAAAGACCCGTAAAATGACCGAGGAAAACCATGAGAATGCCATAATGAAACAGGTTCCCTCCCCATCGTTGTCCTTTTTTTGATAAAAACTGGCTCGATTGAGCCTGCAATGACTGAGGAGATTTTACAATACGCGTGATTAACCCAAACCAGAACAGGGTCATTGAAATATGAGGCAAGTAGGTAAATAACAGGTTGTTGATAAAATTATCCATAAGATCTATGATTTACAGGTTGTACATGGATTATCGCTGGCAAATGTTACTGGCTTTTCTTCGTAAGCTTCATCAATGCTGATTTCCGGCATATTGGCTGCCATTTGTTGTAATCTTGCTTCGGCAGGTTGTTTAACAGACAAGTTAATTATAGCTGACAAAAGATACTGATACGGATTATCTTTCTCTTCAAGCTTTCTGTGAATGAATCCCACAATATCAATAACTTCAGCCAGGTATTCGTTTGCTTTCGCGGATGTTTGTAATGCCAGGAATTCAAGGAACACAGGAAGGAAATCGGGTAACTCCGATTGATCCATCTGCAAGCCATTTTCCTTGTAAAGTTCAATCAGGTCAACCATTGCCTGTCCGCGGTCCTTTGATTCGCCATGCACATGTTCGAACAGGTAAAGTGAAACCGATCGCGAATAATCGAAAAGCTGCACATAAAATTCCTGCCAGAAAGTTAGTGGTTCGCGAGTAAAAAAGTCGACAAATACATCAATCCCGGCAATGGATTCAGCATCCAATAAATTCTCTTCCTTAAGCGAAGCGTTTACCTGGGGTAAAAAGTTGTAAATCTCCTCATTCGGATAGGTCAGCAACAGCGATAATATGCGATAGGTTTTCAGCATTTTACATTCCTCCAAACAGGTTTTTTAAACGACTTTCCATACTGCCGCAGCCTTCGCCATCGCTAAAGCCGCAGTCGGACTTATCGCCAAACACATCAAAGGCATATTCCTTATGCGAAGTGGGTATCACAAATCGGTCCTCATAATCGGCTATGGCCATGTAACGATACATTTCTTCAACAATTTCCTGTGTTAGTCCGGTTCCCTCCAAAACCTTCTCATCAATACTATTTTCAACGGTTTTGCTTCTCATGAAGGCACGCATGGCGAGCATCTTTACCAACGCTTCCCTTACCGGTTTTTCGTCGCCGGCAGTGAACATGTTGGCCAGGTATTTAATAGGGATGCGCAGCATGTCAACATCAGGGATAATACCATTAAATCCCAGTTTCCCACTTTCAACTTCTTCCTGAATAGGGGAGAGAGGCGGAGTGTACCAGACCATCGGTAAGGTGCGGTACTCGGGGTGAAGCGGAAAAGCGATTTTCCATTCCATTGCCATTTTGTAAACCGGCGAATATTGGGCCGCGGTGATAAAGTTATCCGGAATCCCCTGTTTGCGTGCTTCCTTTTCAATTTCCGGATCGTTGGGATTAAGGAAAATATCAAGATGTGCCTGATACAAATCAACCGGATTTTCAGTTGAGGCTGATTCTTTGATTTTATCGGCATCGTAAAGCATCACACCAATATATCTGATCCGTCCGACGCAGGTTTCGCTGCAAATAGTCGGTTCGCCGTTCTCGATTTTTGGATAACAAAGCGTACATTTTTCTGAACGCTTGGTTTTCCAGTTGAAATAGACTTTTTTGTACGGACACGCACTCACACATTGGCGCCAACCGCGGCAGCGATCCTGGTCGATGAGAACGATACCGTCGTCTTCGCGCTTGTAAATGGCTCCGGAAGGACAAGCCGCCACGCAGGTCGGATTGAGGCAATGCTCGCACAGGCGCGGCAAATACATCATAAATGCATTCTCGAACTTGCTGTATATTTGTTTGTCAATATCCTCGAAATTCTTCTCTTTGCTTCGTTCTGCAAACGCACCTCCCAAATCATCGTCCCAATTTGGACCTTTCTCTATTTTTTCCATCCTACGGCCGGTAATCATAGAGTATGGCCTTGCAGATGGTGGAGTTACAAACTTTGCAGAAGAATGTAACACACTGTAATTGAAAGTGAAAGGTTCATAGTAATCGTCAATTTGGGGTAGATAAGGATTGGAAAATATATTTTTCATGATACCTTTTCTATCTCCCATAAGTGGAGTAAGTCTCGATTTATCAAGCTTCCAGCCGCCCTTCCATTTCTCCTGATTTTCCCAATCGGTTGGATAACCCATCCCCGGTTTGGTCTCAACGTTATTGAACCAGGCATATTCCATCCCTTTGCGGGTGGTCCACACATTTTTACAGGTAACCGAACAGGTGTGGCAGCCGATACATTTGTCGAGGTTTAACACCATCGCAATTTGAGCCTGTATTTTCATATCTTGGTTAGTCTTAAATGTGTTAACGTGTTATTTCTTCGTCTTTCCACTCCACTTTCTTCATTTTACGAACCACCACAAACTCGTCGCGGTTCGACCCAATGGTTCCGTAATAGTTAAAGCCATAAGCCAGTTGTGCATATCCGCCAATCATGTGCGTTGGTTTCAAACAAATGCGCTCCACCGAGTTGTGAACTCCGCCGCGGTGGCCTGTCAATTGACTAACAGGCATGTTTACAGTACGTTCCTGGTTGTGATACATGATCAGTGCACCGACAGGAATCCGCTGTGAAACAATTATTCGTGCCACGGATGCTCCATTGTTGTTGAAGATTTCAATCCAGTCGTTGTCTATCAGGCCAATGCTGGTGGCGTCGGTTTCGCTCATCCAGGCTACCGGACCACCCCGGCCAAGGGTAAGCATGACTAAATTGTCGGACCATGTGGAATGGATTGTCCACTTATTATGTGGTGTCAGCATGTTGATGACCATATATTCGTCGTCCTTATCCATTTTGCCCAATACTTCCATCGTTGATTTGGTATTGATGGGTGGTTTGTAGGTAACCATATTCTCACCAAAGGCAATCATCCACGGATGGTCCTGATACAGAGTTTGCCGCCCGGTGAGTGTGCGCCATGGGATGAGTTCATGCACATTGGTATACCCGGCATTGTAGGATACTTTTTCGGAGTCGATGCCGCTCCAGATGGGCGAAGTGATAATCTTGCGTGGTTGTGCCAGCAGATCGCGAAAGCGTATTTTTTCTTCTTCGCGGCCTAAAGCCAGGTGGGTGTGCTTACGTCCTGTTATTGCTTCCAGCGCTTTCCAGGCTTTCATAGCAACCGCTCCATTGGTTTCAGGAGCCAGAGAAAGAATTACCTCGGCAGCCTGAATGTCCGTTTCAATCTTTGGAAGGCCTTTGGTTTCGCCTTCTTCACTTTTTGTAGCATTAAGAAGTGCCAGCATGTCCACTTCAGCATCTGTATTCCAGTTAATTCCTTTACCGCCATTTCCCAGCGTCTTCATCAATGGCCCCAAACTTGTAAAACGATTATAAGTTTCAGGATAATTGCGTTTCAGCGTGATTATTTTTGAGAAGTTTAAGCCTGGTTTTATTTCTGAATCCGAATTTTTCCAGTCTTTTGCATCGGTAGTTTCCGATAACTCCATGGGCGAATCGTGCTGTAACGGAAGCAGCACAACGTCTGTCTCGTTATCCAGATGCCCTTTTGCCAGGATTGAAAATTTTTCTGCCAGACCTTTAAATATGTCCCAATCTGTACGGGATTCCCACACCGGTTCAACCGCCTGCGAGAAAGGATGTATAAATGGATGCATATCGCTGGTACTCAGATCGTTCTTTTCGTACCACGAAGCGGCCGGGAGCAAAATATCTGAATGTAAGCCGGTGGATGACATCCTGAAATCGAGGGTTACCAAAAGGTCAAGTTTCCCTTCCGGGGATTTGTCGTGCCATTTTACTTCAGTTGGCAAGGTCTGCCCCAATTCTTTCAGATCTTTGCCCTGAATACTATTCTGAGCTCCCAGCAGGTGTTTCATGAAATATTCCGTTCCTTTAGCAGTTGACACCAACAGGTTCGATCGCCATACAAACAGGTTGCGTGGGAAGTTGGCCGGATTGTCGGGATCTTCGGAAGCAATAGTCAATTTGCCGCTTTTAAGTTGCGAAACCACATACTCTTCTGATGTTACACCGGCAGCTTCAGCTTCTTTGGCAATGGTTAGGGGATTCCTGCTCAATTGAGGGGCGCTGGGCAGCCAGCCCATTCGTTCAGCACGAACATTACAATCGATGAGCGAAAGATCCTCCCAGTCAGACTTATCAGCAAGCGGCGAAACCAATTCGTTTAGTTTCAATTTCTCGTACCGCCATTGGCCGGTATGCATATAGATAAACGATGTGGTATTCATTTGCCGTGGCGGACGATTCCAGTCGAGGCCAAAAGCCAGTGGCAACCAGCCTGTTTGTGGCCTGAGTTTTTCCTGGCCCACATAATGAGACCAACCACCACCTGACTGACCAACGCATCCGCAAAACACCAGCATGTTGATGGCGCTGCGGTAAATCATATCGGTATGATACCAGTGGTTAACTCCTGCCCCGATAATAATCATTGATTTTCCTTCTGTAGCTGCCGCATTCTCAGCAAACTGCCTGGCAGTAGATATGATTTGCTCTGCCGAGACACCGGTAATTTCCTCCTGCCATTTTGGAGTAAAAGGCAGGTCCTCATTATAGCTTTTTGCTGAATTAGGATCATCAATTCCGCGGTCAATTCCATAGTTGGCAACCATCAGATCAAATACAGTACAGGTAAAAATTTCACCCTGGATAGTTTTGATTTTCCTGACAGGTACTTTGCGTTCAATAATGTCATCGTGACCGGTTGCCGAAAAATGTTCGTGTTTAAAGGATGCGCCGCCAAAATACGGGAACTGCACATGAATGATTTCATCATGTTGTTCAATAAGTGAAAGCTGTGGCATAATGTCGGCGCCTGTTTTGCTATCCTTTAGCTCCAGGTTCCATTTTTGTTTTTTCTCCCACCGCGATCCGATTGTTCCATTTGGCACCACATAGTTGCCCGAGAATTCGTCGAGTAAAACAGGTTTCCATTCCAGCTTCTCACCCGCTTCGGACATGTTTTCAAGATCACTGGCTCGGAGGATAGTTCCACTCCTGTATTTCCCATCTTTCTGCTCAATTTTCACCAAGAATGGTAAATCGGAATATTGACGGGCATACTTCTCGAAATAGGGTATTTTTTTATCCAGATAAAATTCCTTCAGGATTACATGGCCCATGGCCATGCCCAAAGCAGCGTCGGTGCCTTGTTTGGGTTTCATCCATAAATCGGCAAATTTAACTGCATCACTGTAATCGGGAGCTATAACAATCGATTTTGTCCCTTTGTAGCGCACTTGGGTATAGAAAGGTGAATCGGGCGTACGTGTGAGCGGAACATTCGATCCCCAAAGCATCAGGAATGATGAGTTATACCAATCGGCACTTTCGGGAACATCGGTTTGCTCGCCCCATGTTTGTGGCGATGACGGAGGTAGATCGCAGTAGAAATCATAGAAACTGAGCACTGTTCCACCAATCAGGCTGAGATACCGCGTGCCAGCCGCATACGAAACCATTGACATGGCCGGAATTGGAGAAAACCCCACAATACGGTCAGGGCCATACGTTTTTGTAGTATAAACATTTGCTGCTGCAATAATTTCATTTACTTCATCCCATTCGGCGCGAATAAAACCTCCCAGTCCGCGGGCTGCTTTGTATTGTTTTGAAATGATCGGATCACTTACCACAGCCTCCCAGGCTTTAACCGGATCGGTAAGCCGTGCTTTCGCTTCTTTGTAAGCCGCCATTAACTCTCCACGTATCATGGGATATTTTACCCGATTGGCGCTGTACAGATACCAGGAATAACTGGCTCCACGCGGACAACCACGCGGTTCGTGATTAGGCATTCCCGGACGTGTTCGCGGGTAATCGGTTTGTTGTGTTTCCCAGGTAACCAGGCCATTTTTTACAAAAATTTTCCATGAGCAAGATCCTGTGCAGTTTACTCCATGAGTGGAGCGAACAACCTTGTCGTGCTGCCAGCGGTTGCGGTACATGCGCTCCCAATCACGGTTTTCACTCGTAATTGCAAGGTGTTTGTCTTTGGTTTTTTCTACTTCTTTGCTGAAATAAAAAAGTCTATTTAACAGGCTCATGATGGTAGGTGTAAATGAAATAATTATACCGGATCTTTGACGTGGCTAAAGTACAAAACCCCTTGTTTGTAGCAGGCAAACAGTTGAAGTTAATTGAATTTATCTGTTTCGCAGTTATAGGACATTCTCTGAGTTCATGTATAAAATGTAAATATAGCTGAACATAGAGGCAATTAGCTGACTACTAATGTCTTTTTCGCCGGAATATAATCCCCCCCGATGGCATGTAACATACCAACGAAACATATACCCCAAGCAATAATCGCAATGTAAACAAAAACCGAGGGGATCGTCATTAAGAAAGAAAGGTCAAGTGCCTGGGAGAGTCTGAATGTGCATACGGTGTACATACCCAGAGGGAAGATCATCCCCCAGTATTGTGGATGGTATTTAATAGGAAAATGTTTAAACAGATGACGCCAGATACCAAGGATTACTATAAGTGGTATCCACCAGGTGCCAATAGCCCAGAAGAATAGCGTGAATCCCTTTAAAAATGGAAGTATGGAGGTGAGAAGATCCATTTTGTGAGCATTTAAAATAAGCATTGATCCCGCCAGGGTCGATATGGCCACGGCTCCCATATTTATCCAGTAAGGAGGAGCAAACTCTTCGGCTTTCATTTTGAAAAATGACATACGGTAAACAATCAGTGTTATCACAATAATATAAAACATACAGCCGCACAGAAACATGATGAGTGAGAAGAAGAATGTTATTTCATGTCCAAACGGCAGATAATCTGCCAGTTGAGCCCCAAGAATGGAAATCGATTGGGTAGATACGATGAAAAGCAGCCATACCCCGCTGATTGCATCGTTGATAGCGGGCTTTTCACTCTTTACGGTAATAATTGTAAATATCAGATAAATGAGAAAGAACCAGGCTACGACACCCGTATAATACAAAAGGGAAGCAATTTGTAAATTTCCCGAAATCAATACAAATTGGGTTCCAAGCACACAACTGCCGGCCACAAAAGTTAGTAAACCAGGCCCTTTTGCATGATCGCCTGCATCAGCCTTAAAATCAGGAAAATAGAAGATAATCCGCAGCAGGTACATCATGCAGAGAAACGGATAAGCCACCATGTTGAAGTAAAAAAGCAACTCCGCAATGAGATGGAAGCTAAAGAGATGAGCAGCAATGGAAACAATGCCCGTGGCCATCACAAGCGCAAAATAAGCAATATGCAGGTTCTTAAGGCCTTGTAGAAATGTGCCGGCCAATAGTTTTACTTTTTGCATAAAAAGTCAGTTTGTGAAATAGATAATGTTTTCCGTGAAGCCCAATTAGTGCTAAAATAAAACAAATTCATACTGTCAGGACAATTAAAAATAAAAAATATTTCATGCTTCATAAAGAACAGATTAACAGCCATCTGTGAAGTATGAATATTCACGATAGCCAGATAATCAGTTCCCAGGTAAAATGTATGATCCTGAAAGGTTGTGATTACACTCGAATGTTTACTATGCTATTCAATTCGAAGTTCAGGAAAACTATATAAGATCTTTATGAGTAGGATTTTAATCTCCGGCTTTTTTTGCAGATACCGGTTTAACAGTTCTCCTGTAATTCCACATCACTACCTGGGGGCTTCTCCAATAATACGTAAAAGGATAAACCAGGAAATGTATAAATCTGGTAAATGGGATCATCCCGACAAGGATAAATGCGGAAACTATATGAATTTTCACCATGATTGGCAAAGCAACCACAGCTGTTGTATCAGGCGAAAAAGTAAAGATCGACCACAAATAAGGTGTCAGCACCATGGCAAACCAGGAGGATCCCCATCTGAAAAAATAAGCCGTATATAAGCCTGTAATGATCTGAACTAACAGGATCAGATAAACAAATAAATCCATTTTGGTTGTTACAAAGTGAAGTCTCTTAACCTGTATTCGTCTTATAATAAGAAGTATAAGTCCAATAAAGGCAAGCAGTCCGAAGGCAAGTGCGGTAACCTCCAGTATATATAAACGTATGGGTACACCATTCCATGCCAATACCGCCCGCGGAATCAGTACACCGATAAGGTGCCCGAAAAACAACGTGATTATCCCCCAGTGAAAAGGCCTGCTTCCCCATGATAATTGTCTACTTTCCAGAAACTGGCTGGAAAGGGATGATACCTGAAATCCATGGTATCGGTATCTGTAAATACTGCCCAGAAGTAGTGAAAAGATTGCCACATAAGGCAGCACGATAAAAAAGAATAGTCCGTTCATAAGTAGTCTTTTTTGAGATTAAACATTACATCCTTCCGGTACATCCTTTTCCTGAGGAAAGTTTTCAAGAAAGTTAATTTTGTTTTTGGCGTTGAAAACAAATTTTTCATACTCCGAAACGGGGTAGTCCATTTCCATGATCGCAACCAGAATTTCCAATAGCCCTTTGTACAAATTGATATTGGACCTGAATTTGGAGATCATTTCGTTTAACGTTGGTATTAAAAGGGAATAAACCAGTTCTTCGGCCAGATCCGTATCCTTAAGCTTGGGTAAAAGTGTAAGTATGTTCGGCAGATGATCAGCCAGTTCAACACCGCAATCATTGCCAGCCAGTTCCTGTTCTCTTTTCATGTTTACGAGAAAAACTCCTCGTTTATAATCCTCCCCATATATTATGTATCCAATATCCAGAAAACATACTGCCTGCACATCGAAAGTACTGATATAGTATTCATGCTGAACTGATATGGGTTTTTCCTGGATATGGGCGACAAAAGGATCAAGTTTCAGCACCATTTCCGGATCGTACTTCGCGATTATATCTCTCCAGGCACCTATAAATGCTTTCATCTCAGTTGTAGGATACCTGAAAATTTCGGCCAGTGCGGTATAATGGGTCAGATCTTTCATGTTTTTATAGTCCTCGTTCAGGTTTTTCGATGAAACCAAATCCGGCTTCTCCTTTTCTCAGGAAGGTATCTTCCATCATTTCGATGGCTTCTTCACGGTGAGCCGGCGGTATAACGAACCTGTCAGCATGATGCGCCAGGGATGTTAGCCTGAAAATATCATCTGCCGTTTCGGGTGATAAATCTACACTCTGCAGCACTTTATCCGATTCTTCCCTTGTAATATCGCCAACGGTAACAGCGCGACGGTGCCAGCGCACACTCAACAGCTTTTTCAGGGTGTTTTGAATTACCGTTGTGTCGCCTGCGCTAAAGAGGCTGGCCAGGTATTTCATTGGGAGCCTCGAATTTTCGAAACCGTTCCAGAGCGTATTGCTTGTTGTGTTGTATGTGTCATTTTCCATGTTTGCCATTGTGGGAAGCAAGGGCATAACATAAAACAAGTTTGGGAGGGTCCTGAACTCAGGGTGAAGCGGCAATGCCAGTCCCCATTCCTTCACAAACTTATACACCGGAGATTTCCGCGCAGCATCCATCGTTGAATCAGCAATGCCTGCAAGTTTAGCGTTTTTGATTACTTCCGGGTCATTGGGGTCAAGATACAGGTCAAGTTGGTTTTTTACCAGATCCTTTTCTTCGGAGGATGCAACTTTTTCAATCCTGTCGGCATCATAAAGCATTACACCCAAATACCTGATCCGCCCCACGCACGAATGCATACAAGCCG